>NZ_JBKFRY010000017.1:0-88531 GCF_046569105.1 Salmonella sp. 741265073_HBA
GTGGCGCATTATAGGGAGTTATTTCTGCCTGACAAGAGGAAATTTAAAATAATTTTCTGAGTGCGCACTTTTTATTCTTTGCGTTTATTTTGCCGACGATTTGTTGGTTAAATGGGCTATTTCACGGGCAAAGTGCGTAACCTGCTCCCAGTCGGTGTACACCACCTCTTTACTGGTATCCGTTTCGCCGCCCGACATCTTCATAATAAGCTTGATCATCAGACGGTCATACCAGCGATAGCGGGGATAGCGAAGCGCGCCTGCAATGACGGCACAGTAGTCAGGTCGCCACGGAGAGCTCATTAAAAACTTACGCGCGTAGCTGTTAGTCTGCGGCGTCCGTTTTTCAGCTTTACGCGCCACCAGGTTAACGGAATAAAAGGCACTCGGCATTCCGTTCAACCGCGTGGCGTATTTCTTAACGAACTCCTGAAAGGCGCTGTGGTAATGACCATAACGAATAGACGCGCCAATCACTACGCGATCATAGCTATCCCAGTCCGGCTCTTCTGCGCGATGCAGATTAACGACATCGGCCCAGATCCCCATCTCTTTGAGTTCAGAAGCCAGATAAGAGGCAATTTCGCGCGTTTGTCCGTCCCGGGTAGAGAAAAGAATCAATGTTTTCACGTGTTACTCCATTATTCACGCCAGAAAGTCGGGGTAAAAAGTACCAGCAAAGTGAATACTTCCAGACGACCAAATAGCATGTTGGCGATGAGTATCCATTTCGCAACCGGATTCATACTGGCGAAGTTATCAGCAACCACCCCCAGCCCCGGTCCCAGGTTATTAAGCGTAGCCACTACCGAGGCGAAAGCCGAGAAATCATCTACTCCTGTAGCGATAATAGCCAGCATACTGACGATAAATACCAGCGCGTAGGCAGAAAAGAATCCCCAGACGGCTTCCAGAATACGTTCTGGCAACGCCCGGTTCCCCAGCTTAATACTGTAAACGGCATTCGGATGCACCAGACGTTTGAGTTCGCGGTTCCCCTGTTTAAACAACAACAGAATACGGATGACCTTTAACCCCCCGCCCGTTGACCCGGCGCAACCGCCAATAAACGCGGAACATAGCAGCAAGACGGGCAAAAACAGCGGCCAGCGCGCAATGCTGTCCGTGGTAAACCCTGCCGTTGTCGCCATCGACACAACCTGGAAGAATGCCTGATTTAGCGTTGTCAGCGCCGAGTCGTAGATATTATGGAACCACAGTACCAGCGTGCAGATTACCACCAGCGTCAACTGTACGCCGATGAACATGCGGAATTCCGGATCGCGCCAGTATACTTTCAGGCTACGCCCGCTTAATAAAGAGAAATGCAGGCCATAGTTACAACCGGAGATCAGCAGGAAAATAGCGATGATGGTATTAATAGTGGGACTATCAAAATAGCCTACGCTGGCGTCATGCGTTGAGAAGCCGCCGATAGCGATAGTGGAGAAGCTGTGTCCGATAGCGTCAAACGCGGGCATCCCTGCAAACCATAGCGCCAGCGCGCAGGCTACCGTTAGCAAGACATAGATAAGCCACAGCGTTTTCGCCGTCTCGGCAATACGCGGGCGCATTTTGTTATCTTTGAGCGGCCCCGGCATTTCCGCCCGATAGAGCTGCATCCCCCCGACGCCGAGGATAGGGAGAATCGCCACCGCCAGCACAATGATCCCCATACCCCCAAACCATTGCAGCATCTGACGATAAAAGAGAATGGCGTGCGGTAATGAGTCCAGCCCCACCAGCGTAGTGGCGCCCGTGGTGGTTAACCCGGAGAACGATTCAAAAAAAGCATCGGTAATGGTGAGGTTTGGGCTTTCCGAGAAAATAAACGGCAGCGCACCCACGCTGCCCAGCACGGTCCAGAACAGCACCACGATAAGAAATCCTTCGCGGGATTTCAGCTCGCCCTTTTCCCTACGGTTTGGCCACCACAGTATGGAACCGATCGCCAGCGCGACAAAAAAGGTCTGCGTGAACGCTCTTCCTGCGCCATCACGATATATTAGCGCTACCAGTCCCGGGAGAATCATTGTCCCCGAAAATAAGATAACCAGTAGTCCAACGATTCGGGTAATGGCGCGAAAATGCATCTCTGCCGCTTCCTTTATTCTTAAAAATGAGGTGGGGATTATTCTTCAATCGCTAACAATTGCAATGAACCACGGCTAAAATCCGCCAGTTTTGTGGAAAATGCATTCACATGAGCAAAAGGAAGCGCCACCCTGAGCCGAACAGACGCCTGATAATCGCTGGAAACGATCTTCCCGGCAAACTGTCCTAATAATGCTTCGATTCCGGCCAACTGACCGTACTCACACTGCAAAGTATATTCGGTTAATGGCGTCTTGCGTTGTGTGGCAAGCTGACGTAATGCCTGATTCACACCGCCGCCATAGGCTTTTACCAGCCCGCCCGTACCCAGCAGAATACCACCATAGTAGCGCACGACGACGGCAGTAATTTCTCCGACGCCGCTGCCCATCAATTGCGCAAGCATCGGCTTGCCTGCCGTTCCCGCCGGTTCGCCGTCGTCTGAAAAGCCCAGTTGCTGTGAGTCGTCCGGCGCACCCGCCACCCACGCCACACAATGGTGGCGCGCATCAGGGTGCTCAGCTCTGACTGACTCAACAAACGCTTTCGCCGCGTCTACGCCATCGGTATGCGCCAATAGCGTAATAAAGCGGCTTTTTTTGATCTCTTCAACAACGGTGACCGGTGCTGCAGGGATTAACCAACTGTCCATTACGCCAGTTTTAAATCCCGCGTCATGTTTTCCACGCCGTTTTCGTGGATGACCACGTTATCTTCAATGCGAATACCGCCGAAAGGCTTGAGCGCTTCAATTTTCTGCCAGTTGAAGTGCTTGCTGAACGGGCCTTCGCGCCACGGCGCTAACAGCGATTCGATGAAGTAAATCCCCGGTTCGATGGTCAACACCATTCGCGGCTGTAACACACGCGTGCAGCGCAGATACGGGTATTTGGACGGCGCGGCGAGATGCGTACCGGAATCATCCTGCATAAACCCGGCCACATCGTGTACCTGCAGACCCAACGGATGACCAATACCGTGCGGCATAAACGGCCCGGTGAGATCATTTTCCACCATCGCCTCTTCACTCATGTCGGTAATGATTTGATGCTTACGCAGCAGCTTCGCGATGCGCTGATGGAACTGAATATGATAATCCACATAGCTAACGCCCGCCTTCATGGTAGCGATCAGCGCCAACTGTTCGTCGTTAACATCTTTCACCAGGTGGGCGTAGTCGTTATCGCTTTTCGCCGACCAGGTTCGCGTCAGATCCGCCGCGTAGCCGTTGTATTCCGCGCCCGCATCCAGCAGGAAACTGCGCATTTCAGACGGTGCCTGATGATCCAGTTTCGTGTAATGCAGCACGGCGGCATGTTCGTTCAGCGCCACAATGTTGCTGTACGGAACATCGGTATCGCGATGTCCCGTGGCGGTCAGGTACGCCAGGTTGATGTCAAACTCGCTCATGCCGGAACGGAAGGCCTCTTCCGCCGCCCGATGACCGCTCACCGCCATTTTCTGCGCTTCGCGCATACAGGCCAGTTCATAATCCGTTTTATAGGCGCGGTAGTAATGCAGATAGTCGATAACACCTTTCGGGTTGATGTTGCTGGCAGCGATATCCAATTGTAGCGCGCGCTCAGGAACCGGGCCGATATAGCCGATATTGCCACGCGCGGCAGGCAGTTGGCTGCCGATGCCATCCGCTTTCGGTAAGGCGACGACCTCGACTTCTTCTGTCCAGAAGGACGTTGGCAGCGGTTCAACGTTATGCCAGTAATCGACCGGCAGATAAAACCACAATTTGGGTTTGTTGACGCCATCGACCAGCAGCCAGCAATTTGGAACCTGAGTTACCGGCACCCACGCTTTAAACTGTGGATTGACCTTAAACGGATAAGGGTGATCGTCGAGAAAGACGTTGAATAGCTCGCCGGAGTGAATAAGTAACGCATCCAGCTTAAAGCGCGCCAGAACATCGCGCGTCCGTTCTTGTAAGGTAACGATATGATTTTTATAGAGCGCGGCCAGTGATTCCATTTTTTACCCTTCTGCTTTTTTGACCTCAAGTTACCGCATCTTAGCACATCGCCCCACGAGAGCGTGATCTCTGCCGAGCGTGATCACATCGGCATTTCTTTAATCATTTATTTGCATTTTATTAACACAAAATACACACTTCGCTTCATCTGGTACGACCAGATCACCTTGTGGATTCAGGAGACTGACATGCTTTATAAAGGCGACACCCTGTACCTCGACTGGCTGGAAGATGGCATCGCCGAACTGGTGTTCGATGCTCCAGGCTCGGTCAATAAACTCGACACCGCAACCGTCGCCAGCCTCGGCCAGGCGCTTGAGGTGCTGGAAAAGCAACACGATTTAAAAGGGCTGCTGCTGCGCTCGAATAAAGCGGCCTTTATTGTCGGCGCGGACATCACCGAATTTCTTTCACTGTTCCTCGTCCCCGAAGAGCAGTTAAGCCAATGGCTGCATTTTGCTAATAGCGTCTTTAACCGTCTGGAAGATTTACCCGTACCGACCCTTGCCGCCGTAAACGGCTATGCGCTGGGCGGCGGGTGCGAATGCGTGCTGGCCACCGATTACCGTCTGGCGACGCCAGACCTCCGTATCGGTCTGCCGGAAACTAAACTGGGCATCATGCCGGGCTTTGGCGGCTCGGTGCGAATGCCGCGTATGCTGGGCGCGGACAGCGCGCTGGAGATCATTGCCGCCGGGAAAGATATCGGCGCCGAACAGGCGCTGAAAATCGGTCTGGTCGATGGCGTGGTGAAACAAGAGAAGCTGATCGACGGCGCAATAGCCGTATTACGCCAGGCCATTACCGGCGATCTCGACTGGAGAGCTAAACGCCAGCCGAAACTGGAACCGTTGAAACTCAGTAAGATTGAAGCAGCGATGAGCTTTACCATCGCTAAAGGCATGGTCGCACAAACGGCGGGTAAACATTATCCGGCGCCGATGACCGCAGTGAAAACCATTGAAGCCGCCGCGCGTTTTGGTCGTGAAGAAGCGCTGAATCTGGAAAATAAAAGCTTTGTTCCGCTGGCGCATACCAATGAGGCTCGTGCGCTGGTCGGTATCTTCCTCAACGATCAATATGTAAAAGGTAAAGCCAAAAAGCTGACCAAAGATATTGAGACGCCGAAACAGGCAGCCGTACTGGGCGCGGGCATTATGGGCGGCGGTATCGCTTACCAGTCGGCCTGGAAAGGCGTACCGGTCATCATGAAAGATATCAACGATAAATCGTTGAACCTCGGCATGACCGAAGCGGCCAAGCTGCTGAACAAACAGCTGGAGCGCGGCAAGATCGACGGTCTGAAGCTGGCGGGCGTCATTTCGACCATCCACCCGACTCTCGATTATGCCGGTTTCGATCGCGTAGATGTTGTTGTCGAAGCGGTGGTCGAAAATCCGAAAGTCAAAAAAGCGGTACTGGCGGAAACCGAGCAGAAAGTGCGCCCGGAAACCGTGCTGGCCTCAAATACCTCTACCATCCCAATTCGCGAACTGGCTAGCGCCCTTGAACGTCCGGAAAACTTTTGCGGAATGCACTTCTTCAACCCGGTACACCGGATGCCGCTGGTTGAAATCATCCGCGGTGAGAAGAGTTCAGACGAAACCATTGCCAAAGTCGTCGCCTGGGCAAGCAAAATGGGCAAGACGCCGATTGTAGTCAACGACTGCCCCGGCTTCTTTGTTAACCGCGTGCTGTTCCCCTATTTCGCCGGTTTCAGTCAACTGCTGCGCGACGGCGCGGATTTCCGCAAAGTCGATAAAGTGATGGAAAAACAGTTCGGCTGGCCGATGGGCCCGGCCTATCTGCTGGATGTTGTCGGCATTGATACCGCGCATCACGCGCAGGCGGTAATGGCGGCAGGCTTCCCACAACGGATGCAGAAAGAGTATCGCGACGCGATCGACGCATTGTTTGACGCCAGCCGTTTTGGGCAAAAAAACGGTCTGGGCTTCTGGCGCTATAAAGAAGACAGCAAGGGTAAGCCGAAGAAAGAAGAAGATGCCGCGGTGGATGACCTGCTGGCAAGCGTCAGCCAGCCGAAACGCGACTTCAGCGACGACGAGATAATCGCCCGTATGATGATCCCGATGATTAACGAAGTGGTTCGCTGTCTGGAAGAAGGCATTATCGCAAGCCCGGCGGAAGCCGATATGGCGCTGGTCTACGGCCTGGGCTTCCCTCCGTTCCACGGCGGCGCATTCCGCTGGCTGGATACACAGGGCAGCGCGAAATATCTTGATATGGCGCAGCAGTATCAACACCTCGGCCCGCTGTATGAAGTGCCGGAAGGGCTGCGTAATAAAGCGCGCCATAACGAACCGTATTATCCCCCGGTTGAACCAGCCCGTCCGGTTGGTTCTCTGAAAACGGCTTAAGGAGTCACAATGGAACAGGTTGTCATTGTCGATGCTATTCGCACCCCGATGGGCCGTTCGAAGGGCGGCGCGTTTCGCAACGTGCGGGCAGAAGATCTCTCCGCCCACTTAATGCGTAGCCTGCTGGCGCGTAATCCGTCGCTTACAGCGGCGACCCTCGATGATATTTACTGGGGCTGCGTACAACAAACGCTGGAGCAAGGCTTCAACATTGCCCGTAACGCCGCGCTGCTGGCAGAAATTCCCCATTCGGTACCGGCGGTCACCGTCAACCGTCTGTGTGGTTCCTCGATGCAGGCGTTACACGATGCAGCGCGAATGATCATGACCGGCGATGCGCAGGTTTGTCTGGTTGGCGGCGTGGAGCATATGGGGCACGTGCCGATGAGCCACGGCGTGGATTTTCACCCCGGTCTGAGCCGCAACGTCGCCAAAGCGGCAGGGATGATGGGGCTAACGGCGGAAATGCTCTCCCGCCTGCACGGCATTAGCCGGGAAATGCAGGACCAGTTCGCCGCGCGTTCTCACGCTCGCGCCTGGGCCGCCACCCAGTCTGGCGCATTCAAAACGGAGATTATCCCGACTGGCGGTCATGATGCAGACGGCGTGTTGAAGCAGTTTAACTACGATGAAGTGATCCGCCCGGAAACCACGGTCGAAGCGCTATCAACGCTGCGTCCGGCATTTGATCCGGTTAGTGGCACGGTCACGGCGGGCACCTCATCCGCGCTTTCCGATGGCGCAGCTGCCATGCTGGTAATGAGCGAAAGTCGTGCCCGTGAGCTGGGTCTGAAACCTCGCGCCCGTATTCGTTCAATGGCAGTGGTTGGTTGTGATCCGTCAATTATGGGTTACGGGCCGGTTCCGGCGTCAAAACTGGCGTTGAAAAAAGCGGGACTGTCGGCCAGCGATATCGATGTGTTTGAGATGAACGAAGCGTTTGCCGCACAGATCCTGCCATGCATTAAGGATCTGGGATTGATGGAGCAGATAGACGAGAAGATCAACCTCAACGGCGGCGCGATCGCGCTTGGTCATCCGCTCGGCTGCTCCGGAGCACGTATCAGCACCACGCTTATCAACCTGATGGAGCGCAAAGACGCGCAGTTTGGTCTGGCGACGATGTGTATTGGTCTGGGTCAGGGCATCGCCACGGTGTTTGAGCGGGTTTAATCAAAGATAATATCCCCTAAATAACTCGCATTGCAGCGCAGCGGCAACTGAGCGAATCCCCGGGAACATAGATAACTATGTGCCCGGGGTGAGCAAAGGCAGCCAACAAAGAGGCTGCGCGAATTATGACGGGAAACAGTTTAGTTGCCGTTTTTCCCGCCCGTCAGGGGCGGGTTTTTTCACCGTATGGCCCGCTCTACTCAGTAAGCGCTTTGGTCAGGCTAAATGGCATAGCCTGATATCCACGCGCACCATGTATTTGCATTTCGACCACAGGCTCTTTTTCTCCCCATTTGAACTCTTCCAGATACGGATTAGGCAAGCTGGTAAATGCGCCTACCGACAAATCAAACGCACCACCTGCTGTTGCGGAATACACGAACACAGAATTCTTGTCAGTCTGGTACTCGGTGATAGAGGTTACCGGGCTAAACCACTCGTTCCCGCGCTCTTTACCGTATTGCCAGATCTGTTGGACTGTCTTGTTTTTCTGGTCGATTTTGTAAATCACGGAGCGACTGTATTTCATACTCTGCATAGCAGGCTGTTCTAAGCCGCGGCCATCGCCATTGTCGAAAGCGGAAAGGTATAAGATATCGCCTTTACTCTTACTATCAATTTTAAAGGCCGTATGTTGCGTCCATGTCCAGTCGAAGTCACCCTCGCAGCCACTGTCCTGGCAGGCAATTTTTTGGCCTTTGCTATCCACTGGCGTCAGAATTGCGGCATTAAATGGCGCTTTCCAGCCAGCAGGCGTACCCAGTATCCACTTCACTTTCTTATCGCGGCCGATTTTGATAATCGCACTCTGGTGGCGGGAGCTGATGATGATGGAATCATCTTCACTGTCATAGTCGACGCTGTTGACATGCGCCCAGTTGCGGCCAGCCCCACTACCCACGATATCCCCGAATTTGTCGGAGGAGTCCAGCGCCGCCAGATCTTCTTCGCTCAACGTATGGCCGGACTGGCTGGCGTCGATATTCAGGCACACAGCGCCCTGATCGAGGGTTTTCATTATCACATCACGATAAGGATCGAGGATATCAAACAGACGCCATTCATCCACTACCACGCCGTTCTGATCAACTTCGGCAATCACATCACGCACGGTACGAACATTTTTTCCATCCGGACGTTTATAGTTAGAGCTGGCTACACGCAGGAAGTAGTGACCGTTGGCCGCGTTATCCATTGAGTGTGAAAAATCGTTATAATTATCCGGCAGGCGGCGGTTAAAGATTTCACGCCCCATGATATCGTATTTCACATAACGCTGACCGTAGCCCCACGATAATGCGCCATCCTGGTTTTGTTTAAAGCCCATCATAACGCCAGCACGATAAATTGACTTTAAATCATAAATTGAACTTGGATTCATAAACCAACGAATATCACCGGAGGTGTCGATAATAGCGTTAGCTGTAGTGAAGTTCCATTCTAATGCACCACCAGTAGGGTTGTTCCAGACAGTACGCGTTCCATTTCCAGACTTATCTTTCGTATTATTCAAAAGATACAAGCGATCTTTAAATTCTGGCGAAACCTTTTTAACATCGATAGTAAAGAGTGCTGATTGTTCTTCTTTTGTACCCGCTGATTCAATATAGGCAGGCGGTGCATACATTTTATAGCTTTCTTTGATATTTTCGGTTTTACTACCCTGGATTCTTGTATATTCAACTTCAACGGTATTGACATAATCTGGGTAAAGACCAAAGACGGGAATACCGCCATACGTTAAAAGGTATTTATTATTAACTTTATACGCGATCTCCTGGCCATTTTCTTTAGGTACAATCCGTACATGCACGTCACGTAACTGGTAACCGCCATTACGAATAACGGCGGTTAGCGGCGCGATATCATAGGGGTTCATAACAACTTCGCCAATTTTTCCCTGGACCTGATAGTCCACTTTAGCGCCGCTGGCGCCGCCGATGGCGAAAGCTGTAGAAGGTACTGATGACAAAATTGCAACAGATAATGCGAGAGAAGTTAAAGCATATTTAAATTTCATAACACTCTCCATCTTATAAATAAATAACTAACTTTCCATTTTATGTTTCTTTTATAAGAATAAATGAAGCATATATAATTAACTATTTTTATTGATAGCCTCAGGACATGATATTACTTAATTTATTACACGCAATACAAAGCCTGTAGATATTCAATATCATAAGGTTTTATAGTTGACGATTAATTAATATTTAAGAGGACTTTTAGGTAGGCTAACGTAAAAAGGGACGCTACTGCGCCCCATAAAATAGTTAAATAAATGCGAATGCATCGCCAAACAGACGATCTTCCCGCGCGTTACGCTCATGACAGAACAGATCGCGGGCGATTTTCGCCATCTCAAAACGCCCGGCAATATAAATATCGTGCCCCTCCAGCGTACCATAATCCTGCAATACCGCCGTAAGTACCGTTCCTGTACGCCCACGCCAGCCTTCTTCCGGCTGCTCGACAACAGGTTCAATACGCAAATTCGGATGGTTAACAGAGAGTGCTTCCAGCTCAGAGAGATCATAGAGGTGCTTTTCTTCGCGACCACCCCAGTAAATGGTAACATCGCGGTTCGGGTTGCGCGCTAACGCCGTCAACAGGATGGAGCGCACATAAGAAAAGCCCGTACCGCCCGCGATCAGAATCAACGGACGCTCTTCATCATCACGTAGCCAGGCGTCGCCATGCGGAATATCAACGACGATTTCCCGGTCTTTTAGAATCCGATCCATGACCGCCATCGCATACAGATTGAGCTCGGAAGCGCCAATGTGTAATTCAATAAACCCTTTCTCGTCCGGCGTTGAGGCCATCGAAAACGGGCGTTTGTCACGCTCGTCCATTACGACCATCAAATACTGACCAGCGCGGAATGAAAACGCCGCGTCCGGCACTAAACGAACCCGATATACGGTATCGGTGATAGCTTCTACCGAGGTCACTTTACAGCTTAAGGTTGTCATGCGCTCCCTCTGTCGGGTGTCGGGTCAATACCGACATTTTTCAAGCCGAGTCGCCGCAGCCTGAAATGTCGATGTCCGCTTTCAGTTATTTAAAGATAGCCAGCTCATCCCAAATCGCATCAATACGCGCGGTAACTTCAGGATCTTTAACAATAGGACGACCCCACTCGCGTTGGGTTTCGCCCGGCCATTTGTTTGTGGCATCCAGCCCCATTTTTGAACCCAGCCCGGAGACCGGCGAGGCAAAATCCAGGTAATCAATCGGCGTATTTTCAACCAGCACCGTATCCCGCGCAGGGTCCATACGGGTGGTAATCGCCCAGATCACATCATTCCAGTCGCGTGCGTTAACGTCATCATCGCAAACGATAACAAATTTCGTATACATAAACTGGCGCAAAAACGACCAGACGCCCATCATGACGCGTTTCGCATGACCAGCGTACTGCTTTTTCATCGTCACTACCGCCAGGCGGTAAGAACACCCTTCCGGCGGCAGATAAAAGTCGACGATTTCCGGAAACTGTTTTTGCAGAATAGGCACGAAGACTTCATTGAGCGCCACCCCTAATACCGCAGGCTCATCGGGCGGACGCCCGGTATAGGTGGAGTGATAGATGGCATCCTCACGCTGCGTAATATGCGTGACGGTAAAGACCGGAAAGTTATCCACTTCATTATAATAGCCCGTATGATCGCCATACGGTCCTTCCGGCGCCATCTCTCCCGGCTCAATGTAACCTTCAAGGATAATCTCGGCGCTGGCAGGTACTTCCAGATCGTTAGAAAGGCATTTAACCACTTCAGTTTTCGTGCCGCGCAGCAAGCCCGCAAAGGCATACTCCGACAGAGTATCGGGAACAGGAGTCACGGCGCCAAGAATCGTCGCCGGATCGGCGCCCAATGCGACGGAGACCGGGAAACGTTCACCCGGACGCGCGGCTAACCACTCCTGAAAATCCAGCGCGCCGCCGCGATGAGACAGCCAGCGCATAATCAGCTTATTTTTACCTATCAACTGCTGACGATAAATGCCCAGGTTTTGCCGCTCTTTGTGCGGACCACACGTTACCGTCAGTCCCCAGGTAATCAGCGGCGCGGCGTCGTCCGGCCAACAGGTCATGACAGGAAGACGCGTTAAATCGACATCATCGCCAGACGCGATTTTCTGCTGGCAAGGCGCGCCGCGTAACCGTTTCGTCGGCATATTCAGCACTTGCTTAAACTGCGGCAGCTTGTCAAACAGATCGCGAAAGCCTTTCGGCGGCTCAGGTTCTTTCAGAAACGCTAATAATTTACCCACTTCCCGTAATGCGGAAACATCATCCTGCCCCATGCCCATCGCCACGCGTTTTGGCGTGCCAAAAAGGTTGCACAGCACCGGCATGGCGTAACCTTTAGGATTTTCAAACAGCAACGCCGGTCCACCGGCACGCAGCGTGCGGTCAGCGATTTCCGTGATTTCCAGATGAGGATCCACAGGTAGCGTGATGCGTTTTAGTTCCCCCTGCTGCTCAAGTAGCGTCAGGAAGTCGCGTAAATCGTGATATTTCATGGCGTCCATTGTAGCCTCTTGGTAAGCGCATCATTATACGGCGTTCATCATCGGGATGCTGTATTTTTGTTAAATTAGCGTGAACTCTGGCAACCAACGCTAATCCAGATACGGCTTAAAGGATGAAGTGTATAATTAACTTCGCGCATGGCTTTTGCTATGCTTGCGCCCCGAACAAGCGGATAAGAGTCATTATGCAATCCTGGTATTTACTGTACTGCAAACGCGGGCAACTTCAGCGTGCTCAGGAACACCTCGAAAGACAAGCGGTAAGTTGCCTGACACCGATGATCACCCTGGAAAAAATGGTACGCGGAAAACGTACCTCCGTCAGCGAACCGCTCTTTCCTAATTATCTGTTCGTTGAATTTGATCCGGAAGTGATACATACCACTACAATCAACGCCACGCGCGGCGTCAGCCATTTTGTGCGCTTTGGCGCGCATCCTGCGATCGTGCCTTCCAGCGTTATTCATCAGCTTTCTATCTACAAGCCCGAAGGCGTTGTCGATCCTGAAACCCCCTATCCCGGCGATAGCGTCATCATCACGGAAGGCGCATTTGAAGGGCTGAAAGCGATTTTTACCGAACCGGATGGCGAAACGCGTTCGATGTTACTGCTTAATTTACTCAATAAAGAAGTGAAGCAGAGCGTAAAAAACACCGGTTTTCGCAAGATTTAGCGATCGTTCAGAATACGACCTCAAATAAGGTTCTGGCGTTGGCATCTGTCATCGCCGCTAACCATTGCGGATCTTCACCACGCCATAGCGCAATGCGCTCCAGGATGTGAGGCAGATACGCGGGCTCGTTGCGTCGTGACGTTGGTTTCGGCGTAAGATCGCGAGGCAACAGATACGGCGCGTCGGTTTCTATCAGTAGCTTTTCCGCTGGAATAAACGGTAAGAGTTCACGTAGCTCAAGCCCGCGTCGTTCGTCGCAAACCCACCCGGTAATACCGATATAGAGTCCTCTGTCCACACAGGCCTGCATTTGCTGGCGTGAACCGGTAAAGCAGTGCAGTATTGCACCAGGAAGACTATCCAGCCAGGGCTCAAGCAATGCCAGAAATCGCTCATGCGCGTCCCGGCAGTGCATAAAGATTGGCATCTGTAATTCGGCGGCAATTTGTAGCTGCGCCTGAAAGGCACGCTCCTGCTCCTGCGGCGTGGAAAAATTGCGATTGAAATCCAGCCCGCACTCACCGATAGCGACGACTTCCGGCTGGTTCGCCAGCGCAATAATGGCGTCTTCAGACGCGGGTGACCACTGACTGCTGTCATGGGGATGGACGCCAGCCGTCGACCAACAATGGGGGTAGCGCCGCGCCAGTTTTAACGCCTGCTGACTTTCATGGATGTTCGTTCCGGTCAGTAGCATACCTTTTACTCCCACCGCAAACGCACGGGCGACCACATCATCACGATCTTTTTCAAACTGGCTACTGGTTAAATTAACGCCAATATCAAACATGCTTGCCCCCATATGACAACCGCCCTGGCGGGCGGTTGTGTTTAGTCTTCAGTGTGCTCGGCCTTTTCGGTTTCGGCCTCGTTATCTTCGTCGCGCGTCCGTCGCTTACCGACATAAAAGCGTGAGCAGAAAACGCCAATTTCAAACAGGCAGTACATCGGTATCGCCAGCAACGTTTGCGAGAAAACATCTGGCGGCGTAAGCAGCATTCCCACAATGAATGCCCCGACCAGGATATAAGGCCGTTTTTTACGCAAATCTTCTGGCGTGGTGATGCCCATCCAGCACAGCAACACAATCGCCACCGGCACTTCAAAGGCTACGCCAAAGGCCATAAAAAGCGCCATGACAAAGCTAAGATAGCTGGCGATATCTGTCGAAACCTGTACCCCTTCCGGCGCCGTATGCGTCAGGAAACCAAAGGCCAAAGGGAATACGACAAAATAGGCGAAGGCCATACCAATGTAGAAAAGCAGCGAACTGGATACCAGCAGCGGTACGACCAGACGACGCTCATGCTTATACAGCGCCGGGGCGATAAAGGCCCAAACCTGGTACAAAATGACAGGCGCGGATAAGATCAAAGACACCATGAAGGTGAGTTTGATAGGCGTAAAAAACGGCGACGCCACATCCGTCGCAATCATTGTCGCCCCTTGCGGCATCTGTTTAATCAGCGGTGCGGCGACTAAATGATAAATATCATTGGCGAAATAAATTAACGCCAGAAAAATCAGAAGTACTGCGACGATGCAGTTTAGCAGGCGCTTACGCAACTCGATCAGATGCGTGATAAGCGGTTGAGTATCTTCTACAGCCATGTTTACGGTTTATCACTCGACGAGGGGGAAGATTCGACAACAGGCGCAGCGGATTTCTTCTCGGCGTCTATCGTGGCTACGGAAGCGGTTTCCGTCGACTCAGGCACGTTAGCTTTAACGGGCTCCGGCTTTTGTTCCGGCGCGCTCGCCTGTGTTTCAGCGGCGGCAGGGGTGACGCCCTCATGCTGCGTTTCGTTCCCTTTTACCACCGGATTATGGATGGTATGCGCTTCATCGCTCGCTTGTTCGGGATCGTTAGCGCTGTAGGTGCGTTTCATCGACTCCGCCGCCTGACGCAGTTCATCCATAGATGCTTTCAGTTCGGGAGTCAGATTTTCCAGGCTCGCCTTTTCGACTTTTTTCAGACTGTCCTGGAACTCCTGAAGTTTCAGTTCCTGAGTCAGTTCATTCTGAACCGTTGTCGCAAGGGACCGCAACGCGCGAATCCAGCCCGCTACCGTTTTTACCGCTACTGGCAATCGTTGCGGCCCCAACACAATGAGGCCGATAACGAACACTAACAGCAGTTCGCTAAAACCGATATCAAACACGGATTATACCTGCTCTTTATCTTGGCTTTTAGCGTCTTCCTTTTTCGCTTCGCCTTGCTTATCCGCGATAGATTTAGCGGTAAAATCAGCGTCCTGACTGGTTTTATCCTGTTTGGCATCATCATCGCTCATGGCCTTTTTAAAGCCTTTGATAGACGCGCCAAGATCGGAACCGATGGAACCGAGTTTTTTGGTGCCGAACAGCAGTACGACGATAACGGCAACAATCAACAACTGCCAAATACTGATACCACCCATACATGTTCCTCTGTGATAGATGATGAATTAATAGGGCCGCATTATACACATTATCCTTCGCGCTGCCTCTTTGTTAGCCGCTTTCACCCGCCCTATTCACATACTTTTACATACGACCGGGACGACATTGACTTGCGGCCTGAGTACTGCCTCGAGTGATAATATGTACCTGCGTGACACAACCGGCGTTGAGCGATAAAAAATCTCAACGAGTTTTACGCCAGCCAACCAGCCAGACAACTACGCCGCCGACCATGAGCCAGCCAGGCATCAATCCCCATTCAGGGCGGTTGACGAGTAAGAATGACCCGCTCAGTAACAGCGTTGCGCCAATTCCCAATAAATAACGAGACTGACTTTGGCGCACATGGTTTACCTGTAACTCGCGCGCAATCTTATCAACACTGTGCTGTAAATATTTGCCCTGGCGCAAACTGTCGTACACCAGTTCAGGTATTTCTGGCATTTTTTCGACCCAGAACGGCGCTTTTTCTTTAAGAGCCCGCGTGAGAGCCGGAATACCCACCTGATCTTTGATCCAGGACTCAAGAAACGGCTTCGCCGTTTTCCACAAATCAAGCTGAGGATAAAGTTGCCGCCCAACCCCTTCAACATACAATAATGTTTTCTGCAACAACACCAGTTGCGGCTGGACTTCCATGTTAAATCGACGCGCTGTATTGAAAAGGTTTAACAACACATGACCAAACGAGATTTCCGCGAGCGGCTTTTCAAAGATAGGTTCACAGACGGTGCGGATGGCAAACTCAAAATCTTCAACGTTGGTATCTGGCGGAACCCAGCCTGAATCGACATGCAGCTCCGCCACCTTTCGGTAATCGCGATTAAAGAACGCGATAAAGTTTTCTGCCAGATAGCGCTTATCTTCTTTGTTTAGCGACCCGACGATACCGCAGTCAATGCCGATATATTGCGGATTTTCAGGGTGTTCATGGCTGACAAAAATATTTCCCGGATGCATGTCCGCATGGAAAAAGCTGTCGCGGAAAACCTGGGTGAAGAAAACTTTAACCCCGCGTTCCGCCAGCAGTTTCATGTTGGTGCCGTTCTTTTCCAGCGCCGCCACATCCGAAACCGGAATGCCGTATATCCGCTCCATCACCATCATGTTCTGGCTACAGTAATCGGAGTACACCTCCGGGATATACAGCATGGGACTATTTTCAAAATTGCGGCGTAACTGAATCGCGTTGGCCGATTCCCGCAGCAGATTCAGCTCATCGATCAGCGTTTTCTCATACTCACGCACCACTTCCGTCGGGCGCAGACGACGCCCATCCGGCAACAGGCGTGGTACCCAGCGAGCAAGGCGATAAATCAGTTTCAGGTCTGCCTGAATTACCGGCAAAATATCCGGGCGAATGACCTTAATAACCACTTCTTTACCGTTTGATTTCAATCGCGCGGTATGTACCTGGGCGATTGACGCCGACGCTAAAGGCTGGATATCAAAGTCGTCAAACCAGGCTTCGACTGGTAGCCCCCCCATCGCCTCTTCAATCTGGGCTTTCGCCAGCCGACCATCGAATGGCGCGACTTTATCCTGGAGCAAAGCGAGCTGATCGGCGATTTGCGGCGGGAACAGGTCACGGCGCGTGGAGAGCATCTGACCAAATTTGATCCAGACCGGTCCCAGCTCTTGCAACGCCAGCCTTAATCGTTCACCCAGCAATTTATCTTTATGCCGGTTTGGCATCCAGAACAGCGAATAGCGCCATAATCGGAGTGGCAGTGTAAGACGCATTCGGGGGATGAGTTCATCAAGGCCGTAGCTTAGAAACGTGCGGATGATGAAATATAGGCGCCGTACTTCACCTGGCGTCATTTGGCCTCCAGTTTTTCCAGCCGTGTGGTCAGAGAATCTACGGCGCGTTCAACAGCCGCGGTTTCTTCGGCAAACCATGCGACTTCCAGCGGGCCAGGCGCCATACGCCACTCTTCAGTGATCGCTTCAGCGGCATAACGCTGCTGGCGTTGAAACCCGTGGCGCAGGAATTTAGCCCCGCCACGCACGACCTTACCGATACTTTCCGCCGCAATATCACCCGTGTATGGCGCCAACAGCTCCGCAGGATCGAATTCGGCGAGATCGGCGAGCGCCACAAAATTTTGCACGACCTGAATATCGCCCTGCACTTCCAGTTCGCCGCTGCGAATAAGCGCGGCCAACTGCTGACGATCGCGTAGTTTTGGCAAAACGCTAGCTTGAGTGATTACCGTACAGTCCGCTTCGCCTTCCCATGCCCCCAGCACATCAACCTGGCGTTCGCTGAATACCAGGACTAATGGCGTCGAAAATCCCTTTAGTTTCACACACAGTACTTTTCCCTGTAAGCGCGTTCTGGCTGATTTCAGCGCTGGCGAACGATACAGAAACGTATTGAGGAGACCTTCAATTCCTGCGGTCACTAAGGGTTTAAAAGGCATTCCACCCTCCTAGAATTTATAACCACGGTGCAATGCCACAACGCCCGCCGTCAGATTGTAATAATCCACGCTCTCAAATCCGGCGTCCTGCATCATGGCTTTTAAGGTATCCTGATCGGGATGCATACGGATGGATTCCGCGAGATACCGATAGCTATCCGCATCGTTCGCGACCATCGAGCCAATACGCGGTAAAATATGGAAAGAATAGGCGTCATACGCTTTACTCAGCGGCTCAATGATAGGCTTGGAAAATTCAAGCACCAGTAAACGTCCGCCGGGTTTCAACACACGAAACATTGACCGCAGCGCTTTTTCTTTTTCCGTTACATTGCGCAAACCAAACGAAATGGTAATGCAATCAAACGTATTATCAGGGAAAGGCAGAGCTTCGGCATTCGCCTGCACATACTCTACGTTGCCGATCACGCCGATATTACGCAGCTTCTCACGCCCCATTTTGAGCATAGAATCATTAATATCCGCCAGGATAACTTTGCCAGTTTCCCCGACCATACGTGAAAATTTCGCGGTAAGATCGCCCGTACCGCCCGCTAAATCGAGAACGGTTTGTCCACGACGCACGCCACTGCAATCAATGGTGAAGCGCTTCCACAAACGATGAATGCCAAATGACATTAAATCATTCATCACATCGTACTTTGACGCCACAGAATGAAAAACGTGGGCCACCATGTCAGCTTTCTGCTCTTTAGCGACGGTCTGAAAGCCAAAGTGCGTCGTTTCTTGTGAATCTTCCACCATCTCAGTGCCTGCTTATCGATAAAAATGTTCAAGAAGTGTAACAGATTGGGCCAATTTGCCCTACTCTGCGCCAGGACTAAACTACTCCGTATGGGTTAACTTAACTGCTGCTTCACCCGTTCATCATTGGGATAATGTTCATCCTGCCGCCCTTCAGGGATCGATCGTAAACGATATTCTTCATCTTGCGTAACGGCCTGTTCCGCTAAATCCGGATTAATCTCGCGTTTGATTTCCACGCCTAGCCCCCGGAAAGCCTCCGCCTGCGCCAAAACATTGCCACGCCCCGACGCAAGTTTTTTCATCGCCTGGCGGTAGTTATCCTGCGCTTTATCCAGACTCTGACCGATCGCTGACATATCATCAACGAACAGCCGCATTTTATCGTAAAGCTTACTGGCTCTGTCTGCGATGTGCTGCGCATTGCGGCTCTGGTGTTCATAGCGCCACAAGTTGGCGATTGTCCGTAATGCCACCAGCAGCGTCGTGGGGCTTACCAGCATAATGTTGTTTTTCAGCGCCTCGGTTATCAGTTCGGGCTGTTTATCTAACGCCAGCAGGAAAGCGGGTTCTACGGGGATAAACATCAGAACATAGTCCAGCGAGCGGAGGCCGGGAAGCTGCTGGTAGTCTTTACGCCCCAGTAAGCGAATATGATTGCGCACCGAGGCGATGTGCTCTTGTAAAGCGGCCTCGCGCGTGTAGTCATCTTCAGCGTTAAAGTAACGCTCGTAGGCGACCAACGTCATTTTAGCGTCGATGACCACATCTTTGCCCTGTGGCAAGCGGACGATGACATCCGGCTGCATCCGCGAGCGCGCATCGTTCTCAATACTAACCTGGGTTTCGTATTCGTAGCCTTCACGCAGTCCGGATGCCTCCAGCACCCGCGCCAGCACAACTTCGCCCCAGTTTCCTTGCGCCTTATTGTCCCCTTTCAGGGCGCGCGTCAGGTTGATCGCTTCCTGCGCCATTTGCGCGTTAAGCTGCTGCAAATTACGAATTTCGTGCGCCAGCGTATGCCGTTCCTGCGCTTCTTTGCCAAAACTCTCCTGAACCTGGCGGCGAAAACCGTCCAGTTGCTCACGCAGCGGCGTCAGCAGGCTATTCAGGCTTTGTCGGTTTTGTTCGTCTACGCGACGATTACTGTGTTCAAAGATACGGTTCGCCAGATTTTCAAACTGCTCGCTTAAACGCTGTTCGCTGTTGATCATCTGACGGATTTTGTCTTCCGCGTGTTGTTGAGTCGCTTCCAGACGGGTCGTGACTTCACGCAGATCGGCTTCCAGAGAGGTATTAATACTGTGCAGGCTGCGCAGTTCGTTATTAAGTAACTCGCATTCACTGCGCCAGTGCGCTTCTTGCGCTAATTGCTGCCGGGCCGCGCTAAGTTCGATATCCAGCTCACGCCGTTCTTCGATAAGATCGGCGCGGATTTGATCGGCGTGCGCTTTCGTCGCCAGCCAGCCAATCACCGCCCCAGCCGCCAGCGCCACGACGGCGCTTATCATAAGAGTAATATCCACAACACCTCTCCTGGAACCACACTGTCCTGCACAAAATAGAATTGTGCTGTATAAACGTCCAGTTTAAAAGGGATTTCCTGCGAGGCGCCACGCAAAAAGAAAAGGCCGAACGCGTCGGCCTTTGCAAAAGAGAGGAGAATTACAGCAGACGACGGGCCGCTTCCACGACGATTTTCACCGCGTGGCTTTCAGTTTGTTTCATCGTTTCCGCATTCGGAATCTCTTGTTGGGTACGGTTGACGATAACGCCCGCCACCATACCTGCGCGTAACCCCTGGCTTGCGCACATGGTTAACAGCGTAGCGGATTCCATTTCGTAGTTCATTACGCCCATCGCCTGCCACTCTTCCATAGAGCCTTTGAAGCGACGAACAACGCGGCCAGAATAGGTGTCATAACGTTCCTGACCCGGATAGAAAGTGTCGGAAGAGGCGGTTACGCCAACGTGAGTCGTGGCGCCAATCGATTTCGCGGCTTCAACCAGCGCAGTGGTGCAGGCAAAGTCGGCAACCGCCGGGAATTCCATCGGCGCAAAATGCAGGCTCGCCCCATCCAGACGTACGGATGCGGTCGTTACCAGAACGTCGCCGACGTTGATGTGCGGCTGAATAGCCCCCGTGGTGCCGATACGCAAGAAGGTACGAATACCCAGTTGCGCCAGTTCTTCCACGGCAATAGAGGTAGACGGGCCGCCGATACCGGTAGAGCAAACGATAACTGCTTTGCCATCCAGCTCAGCGCGCCAGGAGGTGAATTCGCGGTGAGATGCCAGCTTAACCGGCTTATCCATCAGCGCGGCGATCTTTTCCACACGCTCAGGATCGCCAGGGACGATGGCGAGCTGGGCCCCTTGTAAATCGTTTTTGGTGAGGCCGAGATGAAAAACATCAGACTTGGACATATAAAACTCCTCTGTGAATCGGGTTTGTCAGAAGAAGCAAAGAGACACTTTACCTAAGGCATAAAGATATTTTCGTGACAGCCATCACTATGACGTAAAACAATTGCACTCGCTTACCATTAAAAAGTGATGCACATCACAATAAATAATCAATATCGCCAGGCATTGCACAAAAGATAGCCGCTTTAAGGCAATGTGGTTTGTTACACACTGTCTATAGTTAAGATTGCGCTATTTTTTAAGGGTACGGAGAATACCATGACAACGACACATCCATCCGGCTTTGCACCTGCAGCTTCCCCACTTGCCCCTACGATGATTCACACGCCTGATGGGGCCATTAGCGCGGGGATAACGTCGATTCCCTCTCAGGGCGACGATATGCCAGCCTATTACGCCAGACCAAAGGCAAGCGACGGCGCGCTGCCTGTGGTCATTGTGGTACAGGAAATTTTTGGCGTACATGAACACATTCGCGATATTTGCCGACGACTGGCGCTGGAAGGCTATCTCGCTATCGCGCCGGAGCTATATTTCCGCGAAGGCGACCCCAATGATTTCGCCGATATACCCACATTATTGAGCGGGCTGGTGGCTAAAGTACCCGATTCGCAAGTCCTTGCCGACTTGGATCACGTCGCCAGTTGGGCTTCGCGCAACGGCGGGGATGCGCATCGGCTGATGATCACCGGTTTTTGTTGGGGAGGCCGGATTACCTGGCTGTACGCCGCGCACAACCCACAGTTAAAAGCGGCGGTAGCGTGGTACGGCAAGCTGGTGGGCGACACGTCACTCAATTCGCCGAAGCATCCCGTTGACATCGCCACCGATCTTAACGCGCCGGTACTGGGTTTATACGGCGGGCAGGATACCAGTATTCCACAGGAGAGCGTGGAAACCATGCGCCAGGCGCTACGCGCCGCTAATGCGAAGGCGGAAATCGTGGTCTATCCCGATGCAGGGCACGCGTTTAATGCCGATTATCGTCCGGGCTACCACGAAGCCTCAGCGAAAGACGGCTGGCAAAGAATGCTGGAATGGTTCGCTCAGTACGGCGGGAAAAAAGGCTAACCACAGCGCATTACGATATTTGTTGGGCCTACGAGACCGGAGTCGGTATAGGCTCAACAAAGCGTCATCGCCACGTTAGCTATGCTTTACCACAGCATTTTTTATATTTTTTGCCGCTGCCGCAGGGACAGAGATGGTTACGACTGACGGCTCCTGTGTCTTTACGCGCGTCCTGCGCCAGCCAGCGCATGATCGATGCCATCGGATAGCCTTGCGCCAGCAGCTCCCGCCAGACATTCATATACGGCGTAACGTGCTGGAAAAAATGCTTATAGCCCGCACACAAGTAATTATGCGCAGGATGACCAGACGGCGAGACGGCAAAGCGATGCTTCGGACAGCCGCCATGACATACAAAGCGGTAGTCACAGCGACGACAATCGGCGGTCAGGGTCTCCCGCTTGGCTTCGCCAAACGCAATAGCCCGCTCGCTATTATTTAAGGTTTTGATGCTGTGCTGGTGGATATTCCCCAGCAGATGCTCCGGGTAGACAAAGTGGTCGCAGTTGTAGAGATCGCCGTTCGACTCCAACGCGAAGGCATGTCCACAAGTCTCGGAATGTACACACAGTACCGGCTGCTGCGCCGTCCAGGCGGCTAACGCCACGTCAAACATCTGCACATAGACGCGGTCTACGTCGCGACGAACCCAGATATCAAAGATCTGGTTGAGAAATTCGCCATATTGCCACGACGGTACCGTCCATGGCGCCAGCGTCGCCGCGCTTTCGCCGGGCATCACCAGATTAAGTACCGATGAGTTATCGGTGCTCATTCGCTCTACCAGCGGGATAAACTGAATAAAACGCGATCCCGCCGCCAGAAGAAATTCGTAGACGTCTGCTGCATGACCGACGTTATGTTTTCCCACGACGGTTAAGGTATTAAAGTCGACATGGTGCGCTTTAAGCCGCGCCATTGCTGCGACGACCTGCTCATGAGTTCCTTTTCCAGCGCGATTAAGCCGATAGTGGTTGTGTAACGACGCCGGGCCGTCGATAGAGAGACCGATGAGAAAATGCTGTTCAGCGAAAAAGCGCGCCCACTCGTCATTCACCAGGATGCCGTTCGTCTGCAACGCATGAGTGATTTTTCGCCCATCGCCGTACTTTCCACATAATGCGACAACCCGGCGGAAAAACGGTAGCCCCATCATGGTCGGTTCGCCGCCCTGCCAGGCAAAGTCAATGCGGTCGCCACTCTGCGCGGCAATATGCTGGCGTATAAATTGTTCCAGCGTCTCGTCCGACATCCGCCAGTTTTTATTGCGTTCCGGGTACAGCGCCTCTTTTTCAAGATAGAAGCAATATGTGCAATCAATATTGCAGATCGCACCGCCGGGTTTGGCCATTACGTGACAACCTGCTACCGCCATGTCAGACATCTCCGTTAAAAAATAAGGTTCACCAGCGCCATGAGACAATGCGACGTTTATCGTCGCCAGGGAACATAACAGAATGGAAAACCTCGTTTTGTGCTATGAGAGCGCTGGGCGATCATGACAGGAAAAACGATCTGCGAGGCAATAAAATCCGCCGCGCTGCTTCCAGGGACGCTATCCGCCTGGTTGTCATTCATACGGAGAACCTTTTTATTATCAAGATCGCCAAATAGCCAGATCCTGAAAAAGACAGCGCGGAAAATAAGAAAAAGGGAAATGAGAAAAAAGAGGAGATAGAGGCGCTGTTAATCAGGTCAGGCACGGGCGCTACCCGTCAAAGGGTAGCGCCGCATTGCTGCCGGATAAACGCAGCGGCCAGGATGGGTTATTTCGCCTGACGCAGATTGTGCGCCGCTTTGACCATGTTCGCTAACGCCGCGCGGGTTTCAGGCCAACCGCGAGTTTTCAGACCGCAGTCCGGATTCACCCACAGGCGTTGTGCCGGAATACGCTGTGCCGCCTTCTTCAGCAGGGCTTCAATCCACTCGACGCTCGGCACGTTCGGCGAGTGAATATCGTACACGCCCGGCCCGATTTCGTTCGGGTAGTCGAACGCTTCGAACGACTCCAGCAACTCCATATCCGAGCGGGAGGTCTCAATGGTGATCACATCCGCATCCAGCGCGGCGATCGAATCCATAATGTCGTTGAACTCGCAGTAACACATGTGGGTGTGGATCTGAGTTTCATCCTTCGCCACCGCCGCGTTGATGCGGAAGGCTTCCACACCCCATTCCAGATAGGCGTCCCAGTCGCTGCGACGCAATGGTAAACCTTCACGCAGCGCCGGTTCGTCAATCTGAATAATCCCGATCCCCGCCGCCTCCAGATCCGCGACTTCATCACGCAGCGCCAGCGCAATCTGTTTCGCAATCGTTTCGCGGGTCACGTCTTCGCGGGGGAATGACCAGCAAAGAATAGTCACCGGGCCAGTCAACATACCTTTTACCGGCTTGTCGGTCAGCGACTGGGCATACCTCGCCCACTCCACGGTAATCGGTGCCGGACGGCTGATATCGCCAATCACTACCGGCGGTTTCACACAGCGGGAGCCATAGCTTTGCACCCAACCATTCTGGGTAAAGACGAAGCCGTCCAGATGCTCGCCGAAGTATTCCACCATGTCGTTTCGCTCGGCTTCGCCGTGTACCAGCACATCCAGCCCTAAACGCTCCTGCTCGATGATAGCCTGTTTGATATGTTCGGCGATGCCGGTGCGGTAGTTATTCGCGTCGAGGTTGCCCTTTTTGAAGTCCAGACGCAGGCCGCGAATTTCCGTGGTTTGCGGAAACGAACCGATAGTCGTCGTCGGCCAGGCGGGAAGTTTAAAGCGGGCGCGTTGCGCTTCAGCACGCACCTCATACGGATTCTCACGCTGGCTGTCCTGCGCGGTGATCGCCGCCAGGCGTTTTTCTACCGCGGCATTATGTACGCGACGGGAGTGACGACGAGCCTGAATCGGTGCGCTCCATTCCTCAAGCGCCGCCGTTTCGCCGCTGTTCAGCGCATCGCGCAGCAACGCCAGTTCACCGCATTTTTGCAGCGCAAAGGCAAACCAGCTTTTAACTTCCGTATCCAGACGCGTTTCGACGCTGAGATCGATCGGGCTGTGCAGCAAAGAGCAGGAGGATGCTACCCACAGCGCGCGTTTGCCCACAATGGCATTAATCTGCGCATATTTTTCGGTCAAATCGGCGCGCCAGACATTACGCCCGTTAATCAAGCCTGCAGAAAGCAGCCAGTCGACCGGCAGACGTTGATGCAGTTCCGCTACATCATCTTTGCCATGAATGAGGTCAACATGTAGCCCCTGTACCGGTAGCGCGATAATAGTGTCCAGGTTTGGCGTCACGCCTTCAAAATAGGTCGTCAGCAACAGCTTCACCTGGCCGGCGAGCGCGTCGTAAGCCGGTTTGAAGGCATCCAGCCACGCCTGCGGCAGTTCCAGCACCAGCGCTGGCTCATCAATTTGGACCCACTCAATACCACGCTTCGCCAGTTCAGCCAGCACGTGCTGATACACTGGCAAAATGTCTTTCAGCAACGTCAGGCGGTCAAACGGCTCGCCTTTCACTTTACCCAGCCACAGATACGTGACAGGCCCCAGCAGTACGGGTTTGATCTTATGCCCCAGCGCCAGCGCTTCGTCCACTTCCTCCAGCAACTGTGTCCAGGTGAGTCTGAACTGCTGGCCTTTGCTGAACTCCGGTACTATGTAGTGATAGTTAGTATTAAACCATTTGGTCATTTCCGCTGCCGCCGCTGGTTCACCGGTTGGCGCGCGACCGCGGCCAATGCGGAACAGAGTGTCGATGTCCACGGAACCGTCGTTGTTCTGATGACGAGCCGGCACATTGCCTAACAGCAGGCTGGTGGTCAGAACATGGTCGTACCAGGCAAAGTCGCCTACCGGTAACAGGTCAATACCCGCTTGTTTCTGCTGCTCCCAGTGACGCGCGCGCAGTTCGCGCCCCACCGCCAGTAACGCTTCACGCGTTGTGTTCCCCGCCCAATAGCTCTCTTGCGCTTTTTTCAACTCGCGACGCAGGCCAACGCGAGGAAAACCGAGGGTATGAGTCAATATTGTCATTTTACTTCCTCTAATTATATGTAAATCCTAAGTATTTTAAATTCAGGGAAGGCGGCAAGTTTGCTCATCCCCGGGAGCTTACATCAGTAAGTGACCGGGGTGAGGAAACGCAGCCAACGCACCATCAATTTAAAAGACGACGGATTTTGGACGTCTGGATGTTTACACATCCATAATGTAAAGGTACTGTATATTCCTCAAGCGCAATTTGTTCATGGCGAAGTGAAGGACTTTCATGATCGAAATTAAACATCTGAAAACACTCCAGGCATTGCGGAATAGTGGATCGCTGGCTGCCGCGGCGGCGGTGCTGCACCAGACTCAATCCGCTCTGTCTCATCAGTTCAGCGATCTGGAACAACGCCTTGGTTTCCGCCTGTTCGTGCGTAAAAGCCAGCCGCTGCGCTTTACGCCGCAGGGGGAAGTTCTGCTGCAACTGGCAAACCAGGTGCTGCCGCAAATCAGCCGTGCGCTGCAGGCGTGCAACGAACCGCAGCAAACTCGTCTGCGCATCGCTATTGAATGTCATAGCTGTATTCAGTGGCTGACCCCGGCGCTGGAAAACTTTCGTGCAAGCTGGCCGCAGGTAGAAATGGATTTCACATCCGGCGTCACTTTTGATCCGCAACCAGCCTTGCAACAAGGCGAGCTGGATTTGGTGATGACGTCGGATATTTTGCCGCGCAGCGGGCTGCATTATTCGCCGATGTTTGATTTTGAAGTCCGACTGGTGCTGGCGCCCGACCATCCGCTGGCCAGCAAAACGCAGATTACGCCGGAAGATTTAGCCAGCGAAACGCTGTTGATTTACCCGGTGCAGCGCAGCCGACTGGATGTCTGGCGACATTTCCTGCAACCGGCGGGTATCAGTCCGCTGCTGAAAAGCGTGGATAATACGCTACTGCTGATTCAGATGGTGGCGGCCAGAATGGGTATTGCCGCCCTGCCGCACTGGGTAGTGGAAAGCGTTGAGCGCCAGGGTCTGGTGGTGACCAAAACCCTGGGCGATGGTCTGTGGAGCCGCCTGTATGCCGCCGTGCGCGACGGCGACCAGCGTCAGGCGGTGACCGAGGCGTTTATTCGCTCGACGCGGGATCACGCCTGCGATCATCTGCCGTTTGTGCGGAGCGCGGAGCGACCCATTTTCGATGCACCCACAGCGAAGCCAGGATCACAGCCGCGCCTGTAATAAAGCTTGGCCAGTGGGGCTGCTGATGCCAGATGGCAAGATTAACCAGCAGTCCTGCGGGAACATGCATATTATTCATGATACCCAGCGTCCCGGCGTCTACCTGGGTAGCGCCATAGTTCCACATAAAGTAGCCAATGCCGGACGCCACCACGCCGAGAAACACCAGAATGCTCCATTGCAGCGTGGTTTCCGGCAGCTTTTGCGCGTTCCCCAACAGCGACCACGCCACCGCCGCCACCAAAAACGCCCCCAGATAGAACCATGCAAAGGCGTTGTGCTGCGGCATGGGACGAGTCTCCATCAGACGTTTATACCCCACCATTCCGATAGCGAAACTGATATTAGAAAGCTGCACCAGGAGCAAACCGACCCAAAAATGGTCGGTCACGCGATCGTAGCGAATAATCCCGGCACCAATCACCGCCAGCAACGCGCTAAATGCATAGCCCCAGCGCAAACGACGCTGACTCATCACATCGTAAATCAGCGTGATATAGAGCGGCGTCAGAACGGTAAACAGCAGCAGTTCGGATACGGTCAGGTAGAGGTAAGCATGGAAGCTCAACATATACATGATGCCAAGCTGCATCGCCCCCACCAGCATATACAGGCTGATGGTTTTTAGGTTGTGCCCGCGAGTACGCAAAAACGGCAGAAAAACGAGCGCCGCCAGCCCAACGCGTATCAGCACCGCGAAATAGCTATCGACATGCCCGGCAAGATACTCGCCAAATAGACTAAAGGAGAAAGCCCACAGGATAGTGGTAATGATGAGTAGCGCCACAATGGATGTCTCTTAAAACAGGGAACACCCATTGTAGCGGAGAGTGAAGTTGACAACTGGTCAACTAACAAACAATCACATCAGCGTAAGAAAAGATCGCGCAGGTAATGCGGCACGGCGTTATCCGCGTTGATGCCGATCACCTCAAGTTCGGGATACAGGTCTTTCAGACGCTGGTGCGCATTGCCCATGATGCAGCCTTTGCCCGCCATCGTGAGCATTTCAGCGTCGTTCATTCCGTCGCCAAAGGCGATACACTCTTTCAGGCTGTACCCCATCGCATGAGCGACCGCTTCCAGCGCATGACCTTTCGACACTCCGCCCGCCATCACTTCCAGACAGGTTAGCGTAGAGAAGCTCACGTTTACCCGATCGCCCCAGCGCGCGTTAATCGCCTGCTCCAGCGGCAACAACTTTTCATGAGTGTCGCTGGTGAAAAACACTTTGCTGACGCCCTCCGGCTCCAGCAGCGCAGGCTCAAACAGCGAATAGTTAAATACCGCCTCTTTGAAAAAACGCATTTCATCGGGGCGATGACGATTCATAAACCATTCGTCGTCGCGATAAACGTTAGTCACGATGTCCGGGTTCGCATTCACCACTCCGAACAGGTCTCTGGCAATGTCGCTGTCCAGATTATGCGTAAAAACCAAATTCCCGTCGGTATCGTGCACTCGCGCGCCGTTGGAGGTGATCATGTAAGACTTGATTTCAAGATTATCGCGGATTTGCCCTACATCGACATGATGACGACCAGTGGCAAAGACAAAATGGATGCCGCGTGCGGTCAACAGCTTCAGAGTCTCTTTGGCATAAGGGGACAACGTATGGTCGGGGGAGAGCAGCGTGCCATCTAAATCAGACGCAACAACCTGATACATAATAAAATTTAACCTCTAAGCAAAGCGATTTCCGCTGGATAAATTAGGCTTGTTGAAAAATTCAACAATGGCGTTAAGCGCGACTGAGCGCATGGCGTCCTTTTCAAAAAGGATCTCATGGTACGCGCCTTTGATAACCAGCGGTTTTCCCCCTTCACAAGGGTATCCCGCCGCGGCGCGAATTTCACAAAAACGATCGTGGGTGCGGTTATCCACTACCCGCTCTTCTTCCGCCTGAATCAGTAGCGTAGGCGTCGTGTCATCGCTCGCCCCAGCCAGAACCTGCTCACCCGCCAGAATGCCTTCGCGTACCCAATGCCAGGTGGGGCCGCCAACGCGCAGCTGCGGCTCGTCGGCATAAAATCGTAAGTTGCGCTGATAACGCTGGCGGCTGTGGGTCAGCGCATTCATCCCAAACGGCAACGCCCGCCACTGACCGGTACCAATAGCGTAATCTTCACGGATACGCTGGTGCCCCTCGGCCCAGTCGAGAATATGGCGCACCATAAAGGAAGGCAAGCGTATCACAATACCAAACATCGGCGCGGTGAGCGCAATAGCGTCGCACCGCACACGATGGCGTTGCAGGAACAGGGTGGCTATCGCGCCCCCCATTGAGTGCGCCAGGATATAACGCTTACGCCACGGCCCCGGCTCAATTTCCTGCTGCCAGAACGCCGCTAAGTCCTCAACATAATCGTTAAAATGATCAACGTGGCCCCGATGCGGGTCCGATAACATCCGCCCGGAGCGCCCTTGACCACGGTGGTCGATGATGAAGATATCAAAACCGAGATGAAAAAGGTCATACGCCAGTTCAGCGTATTTTACATAACTCTCAATGCGGCCAGGACAAATGACGATCGTCCGATCGTTGGAATCACTTCGAAAACGGACAAAGCGCACCGGAATGTTACCCACGCCGATAAACTCTGCCTCTTCCCGCTGACGCCAGAAATCGGTCAGCGGCCCCATAGCAAAAGCGGCAAACGCATTTTCTCTTGTTTCCCAGTCATTTTGCTGCTGAAACATCGGGTTTTCGGCCTCGTTTACCAGGTAAAATCGTTTTTTGCGTCGTGCCTGACACAACACAGCGGCAGTAGCGTATTGTGGCACAAAAACAGACAACCAGGGAGTTTCGCATGACCTTTGAATGGTGGTTCGCCTATCTACTGACCTCAACTCTGCTGAGTCTTTCTCCGGGTTCAGGCGCCATCAATACCATGACGACGTCTATCAACCATGGATATCGTGGCGCAGTGGCTTCTATCGCCGGACTCCAGACCGGACTGGGGATACATATCGTACTGGTGGGCGTCGGACTGGGTACGCTCTTTTCGCGCTCGCTCCTCGCTTTTGAAATTCTGAAATGGGCTGGCGCGGCTTATCTTATCTGGCTGGGTATCCAGCAATGGCGCGCCGCAGGCGCTATCGATCTGCATACTCTCGCCCAGACGCAATCGCGGGGTCGGCTGTTCAAACGGGCGATATTTGTCAATCTAACCAATCCCAAAAGCATTGTCTTTCTTGCCGCCCTGTTTCCGCAATTCATCATGCCGCAGCAACCGCAACTGGCGCAGTACCTCATTCTCGGCGTCACCACGATTGTGGTGGATATGATTGTGATGACCGGTTACGCCACGCTGGCGCAGCGCATTGCCGCCTGGATTAAAGGACCAAAGCAGATGAAGGCGCTGAATAAAGCGTTTGGTTCGTTGTTTATGCTGGTAGGCGCGCTCCTGGCGTCGGCAAGACACGCGTGATAGTCGTGCCGGATGATGTTTATCCGGCCCGGAAGTAAATTAGCGCGAAATAATCAGGTGAATACCAAAGCCCGCAAACAGAGCGCCGGCAAAGCCATCAATCCATTTCGCCAGACGCTGATAGCCGCGGCGCATTTTCGGCAGCGCGAACAGGCTGGCGACTACGGTAAACCAGGCCAGCGTTTCCAGGGTAATTAACGCGAAAATACCCCAGCGCGCCGCAGCGCCGACGTTATCGCCGACAAACAGTGAAAAAACGGAACCAAAATAGATAATCGCTTTCGGATTCGACAGATTGGTCAACAGCCCTTTGAGAAAGCTGCGCCCGCTCTGCGCCAGTTCAATATGCGGAGAAGACGCCGCCGCATCCTGTTTTTTCAGCGCGCCGTGCAGCATCTGATAGCCCATCCAGCACAGGTACAGGCCGCCACCTACCATAATGATCGTATGCAGCCAGGCCATTTTTTCGATGATGAGATGCAGGCCAAGCAGCGCCACGCCCGCCCATACCATCACGCCGCAGGTAATACCCAGTACGCCCATCATCGCTTCTTTACGCGAACGGCTGACGGCAGTTTGAGACACGAAGAAAAAGTCGGGGCCGGGGCTCATTAGCGCAACGATGTGCACCATTGCCACGGTGAAAAATAGCATCAACATAAAAATGGCTCGCGGGGAAATAGTTCAGTGAGTCACCATCCTGGCACTTTTTTGCCGGGCTGACTACTCTTCGTCATCACCATCGACATGCGCGCGGATGAGCGCCATGAATTCTTTCCCGAAGCGCTCCAGTTTGCGCATCCCAACCCCGTTAACGCTTAACATCTCGCCGGCGGAAACCGGCATCTGTTCCGCCATTTCTATCAGCGTGGCGTCGTTAAAGACCACATACGGCGGGATATTCTCTTCATCAGCGATAGCTTTACGCAGCTTGCGCAACTTAGCGAACAATTTGCGATCGTAATTACCGCCGAACGATTTCTGCATCACGCGGGGTTTGAGGGCGACGATGCGCGGCACCGCAAGCTTTAGCGGAACGTCTCCACGGAGTACCGGACGCGCGGCATCCGTCAACTGTAATGCGGAGTGCTGCGCAATATTTTGCATTACCAGCCCCAGATGAATGAGCTGGCGAATCACGCTCACCCAGTGCTCATGGCTCTTTTCGCGTCCCATGCCATAAACCTTGAGTTTGTCATGACCGAAATCGCGGATGCGTTGGTTATTCGCGCCGCGGATCACCTCGACAACGTAGCCCATGCCAAAACGCTGGTTAACCCGACCAATGGTAGAAAGCGCAATCTGGGCATCGTTTAAGCCATCATATTGTTTGGGCGGATCAAGACAGATATCGCAGTTGCCGCACGGTTCTTGTCGGCCTTCGCCAAAGTAATTAAGCAATACCAGGCGTCGGCAGGTTTGCGCTTCGGCAAAAGCGCCCATCGCATTCAGTTTATGCCGTTCAATATCCTGAAGCTGTCCGGCTGGTTTCTCTTCCAGACAACGACGTAGCCAGGCCATGTCAGCCGGATCGTAAAATAGCATGGCTTCCGCAGGCAGTCCGTCGCGCCCGGCGCGGCCCGTTTCCTGATAGTAGGATTCAATATTGCGCGGGATATCGAAATGCACAACGAAACGTACGTTAGGTTTGTTTATGCCCATTCCAAAAGCGACGGTCGCCACCACGATTTGCAGATCGTCGCGCTGAAATTTTTCCTGCACATCGGCGCGAATAGCGTTTTCCAGCCCCGCATGATAGGCCGCCGCGCTAATGCCACGACTTTGCAAGCGCGCAGCGGTATCTTCCACTTTCGCCCGACTGTTGCAGTAGATGATACCCGATTTGCCGCGTTGCTCCTGAACATAGCGCATTAGCTGGTCGAGCGGCTTAAACTTCTCCATCAGCATGTAGCGGATATTCGGTCGGTCAAAGCTACTGATCTGGATTAACGGATCGTTAAGCCCAAGCAGACGAATAATATCCTGGCGCGTGGTGTCATCGGCGGTGGCGGTCAATGCCATGAACGGCAAAGCGGGAAAACGCTGGCGAAGCTGACCGAGCGCCGCATATTCCGGACGGAAATCATGTCCCCATTGCGAGATACAGTGCGCTTCATCCACCGCCAGCAATACCGGATTCCAGTGCGCCAGATGATCAAGAAAGTTGTCCAGCATCAGGCGTTCCGGCGCAATATACAGCAGACGAATCTGTCCGGTACGGCACCCCGCCATCACCTCAAGCTGCTGCTCGCGGCTTTGAGTGGAGTTCAGACAGGCCGCCGCCACACCGTTCGCCAGTAGCTGATCGACCTGGTCTTTCATCAACGAGATCAGAGGCGAAACGACGACGGTCAATCCATCCAGCAACAACGCGGGGATTTGATAGCACAGAGATTTGCCGCCGCCGGTGGGCATGACGACCAGACAGTCGCGACCGGAGAGCGCAGTATCAATAATCGCTTCCTGGCCCGGGCGAAACTGTTTGTAGCCAAAGGTTTCCTGCAAAACCTGTTTGGCCCCTGATTCCAGATTCAACACTTCCGCCTGCGCCACATTAACCCCGTTCACCATAAATCAAAACAGGCGCTATTTTCAGCGCCTGCGAGAGAAACTGCAATGTTTAAAACACGATCCAATCAGAAGATATCGTTAAGCATCACGCCGACGCCGACACGTGTCTGATTAAAATTATAGTCGATCAGCGATTCGCCATAGCCGCTGTACACCTGGGTATAAAGCCGGACATGTTTGGTGACCGGATAGCTTAATCCAACTTCCGCGCCGCCGTAGCCTGTATTCCAGTTGTACTGGCCTTTGGCGCTTAATACCGCCTCGCCCAGGTGATAACCGATTTTAAGCTGGTAATAACCCATATATTTGGTGATGTCCGGATTATCGTCGGTACTGCCAATCACGTACCACGGTTTGACCTCTACCAGCCAGTTACCGTTTTCGGCCATCAGACGGGTATACAGACGGTTCCAGCTACGCGAGGTGGGATCCGAACGTCCGTTAGAGTCATGGTTGTAGCCCATCTCTACGTCACGCAGCGTCCAGCCGGCAAAGCGATAATCGGTAGCAAAACCAAGAAAAAGCTGCGGTTCGTAGTTGGTTTCGCGAAACGGCGAAGACTCTTTACTGTTGGAAAGCTGCCACCAGGATTTCTGCGTATAGGAAGCGCCCAGTACCGAGTTCGGCCCCAGTATTCCACGCCACAGCGGAAACGCCAGGCTCAACTGAAATTTCACTTCATCTTTACGTGCGTTTTCAGACCAGTTGTAGGTACTTATGGCCTCTTTGTTCAGATCGCTGGTGTTCGTGTAGATCAAGTAGTTCGTGTCATAAGGGTAAAGCGTAAAAGGGTTATCATGCTCCTGTAGCATGTTAGCGATGATACTTCCCCGTACTGCAGGCGCATCATGAACCTCTTTTATCGTAGCTTCTTGTGCATATGCCGCTAATGGCAGTAGCGTGGCTGGCAACAACCCTCTCAAAATCGCCCGCATTCTTGACGTTCTCCTGACGAAGTATTTTCAGCTTGAATCATTCTCTGCCAACCATTTTTACATATTTACACACATAGCCGTTAGTTATCCCTTCTTAAAGTAGAAAACAACAATTAAGAAGCATAATATCAACATTTCATTAACCAATGAGGTGTCAGGAATCTATGTCCGCTGTACTTACCGCTGAACAAGCTCTGAAATTAGTGGGTGAAATGTTTGTCTACCACATGCCGTTTAATCGGGCGTTAGGGCTGGAGCTGGAACGCTATGAAAAAGCGTTCGCCCAACTGGCCTTTAACAACCAGCCGATGATGGTCGGCAACTGGGCGCAAAGCATTTTACACGGCGGCGTGATCGCCTCTGCGCTGGATGTCGCCGCCGGACTGGTATGCGTCGGCAGCACGCTAACTCGCCACGAAACCATCAGCGAAGATGAACTACGCCAGCGCCTGTCGCGGATGGGAACGATTGACCTGCGCGTCGATTACCTGCGTCCGGGCAGAGGCAACCGCTTTACGGCCACCAGTAGCCTGCTGCGTGCAGGGAATAAAGTGGCCGTCGCCCGCGTGGAATTACACAATGAAGATCAGCTGTACATCGCCAGCGCCACCGCTACTTATATGGTGGGATAAAAGCAGGTAAACTGTTGTTACACTTCAGATACGAGTTTTCCGGATGGACGCAAAACAAACACGGCAGGGCGTATTACTCGCTCTTGCCGCCTATTTTATTTGGGGGATCGCCCCCGCGTATTTCAAGCTGATCTATTACGTTCCCGCAGATGAGATCCTGACGCACCGCGTGATTTGGTCATTTTTCTTTATGGTGGCGCTGCTTAGCGTCAGCCGGCAGTGGCGACAGGTTAAGCGCTTACTGAAAACGCCAAAGAAGATTTTCCTGCTGGCCCTGTCCGCCGTACTGGTCGGCGGTAACTGGCTATTGTTCATTTGGGCGGTAAATAATCACCATATGCTGGAGGCCAGCCTGGGTTATTTCATTAATCCGCTGGTTAACATCTTGCTGGGAATGATTTTTCTTGGCGAACGCTTCCGTCGAATGCAGTGGCTGGCGGTGATTCTGGCGGTGTGCGGCGTGCTGGTGCAACTCTGGACCTTTGGCTCGCTGCCGATTATCGCGCTGGGGCTGGCGTTTAGTTTTGCGTTTTACGGCCTGGTGCGTAAGAAGATCGCCGTTGAAGCGCAGACGGGTATGCTGGTTGAAACGCTATGGCTGTTGCCGGTCGCCGCGATTTATCTGTTTGGCATCGCCGATAGCCCTACCAGCCATATGGGGCAAAACGCACTATCGTTGAACTTGCTGTTAATGGCGGCGGGTGTGGTCACTACGATTCCGCTGCTGTGCTTTACCGGAGCGGCTACGCGTCTGCGTCTTTCTACACTGGGCTTTTTCCAGTATATCGGCCCAACGCTGATGTTTTTACTGGCGGTGACGTTTTATGGCGAAGTGCCGGGCACGGATAAGATGGTGACATTTGCGTTTATCTGGGTCGCGCTGGCGATTTTCGTGATGGATGCGATTTATACGCAACGGCGTAAGCATTAAATAATAAAATGGCAGCTATTATCTGGCTGCCATTTTATGTTATTTCTTTTTAGTAAATAGCAATACAATAAATAATATAATATTTGTTACTGGAAACACGCCCAACACACCAATAAACTTATTCCAACCAACAAACGTTAAATAACGGGCATGGATCTGGCAAAAGCCGAATCCCAACGCTATTCCAATCCCCCTCAAATTTAATGAAGTACAAATCGACAGTACAACGAGCAGGACAATAGCAATCACCCACCATCCAATCCAGGCTTTAATGAATTCGGCTTTAGAAAAAGGGTCTTTACCAAAATAAACTTGCCAGAAATTTTTCTCTTGCATTTTATGAAATCCATTCATTGAAATTGTTAATTGCCAGATAATATATTTAATTATTATCTATTGCTGTGCAACGTAATTATCATGCCATTATTTACCATTACTGTCATTAGAAAATTCAGTGTGATATATTTACATGTGAGACCTGAAGTTGGTTATCAATATGGAAAAAATAATATGATTAGGATTATTAAAGATATTTTTCACCCTTCCCCCAAGGATACATTGAAGCGAGCAAAGTTTGTTATTTATACATTATCATCATGGATAATATTATTTACTATAATGCCTAAAAACCAATACCTTGATTTAATATTTATTATTGTCAATACCTATATCCATATTAATATTGGCGCGAAGAGAATCAGAGATTCAGGTTGCAGGGCACTTTATTTCATCGCATTGTCTATAGGTGTAAATGTCTTCTGTACAGTCAGTGTCGCACTCAATGGGGCTGATTGCGATAATATTGGTATACAACTCAATATTGCCTGGGTAATACTCACAACACTACTGCTATCTTTCATCGCTTCTTCAAAACAAGAACTTTCCTCATGATGAAGAACTTCCAACGGACTGGCGGTTAAATCGCCAGTCCGTTGATTTTACAGCCAGTTCTTGCGCTTAAAGTACAGATACGGCGCAAGCCCCGCCAGAATCATAAAGATAATCGCGCCTGGATAACCAAAGCTCCACTTCAGTTCCGGCATAAACTCGAAGTTCATCCCATAGCTGGAAGCGACCAGCGTCGGCGGCAGGAACACCACGGAAACCACCGAGAAGATTTTGATAATGCGGTTCTGCTCAATATTGATGAAACCCATCGCCGCCTGCATCAGGAAGTTCACCTTCTGGAACAGCGATTCATTGTGCGGCAGCAGAGATTCGATATCGCGCAGGATCTCACGCGCCTGCTCCAGCTGTCCGCCCGGTAAGCGCGCCTTGCGCACCAGGAAGTTCAGCGCGCGTTGGGTATCCATCAGACACAGGCGTACCTTCCAGCCGATATCTTCCAGTTCCGCCAGCGTGGAGAGCGCTTCGTCGTATTCATCGCCCTGATGCCCTTCCATAATGACGCGGCTCAGTTTTTCCAGATCGCTGTAGATGTTTTCGATTTCATCCGCTAACTGTTCAATTTTGGTTTCGAACAGATCGAGCAGTAATTCATAAGCATTACCGTCGACCATCGCCTGGCTGCGGGCGCGCATACGATACAGACGGAAAGCGGGCAGTTCGCGTTCACGCAGCGTAAACAGACGGCCATCGCGAATAGTGAATGCCACCGTAGAGTTACCGGCATGATCTTCCGCATCTTCGAAGAAGAAGAAGGAGTGGATATGCAGTCCGTCTTCGTCTTCAAAGAAGCGCGCGGATGCTTCGATATCTTCCAGTTCAGGACGCGTCGCCAGACTCTGGCCCAGCTCAGATTGTACGCGCAATCGCTCGTCGTCGTCCGGTTCGACCAAATCGACCCATACGGCATCAATCAGGCTTTGTGACTCCTCGACTTCCAGCCGGGTCAGTCGGTTTTTTTCCAGTTGAAATGCGCTCAGCATGACCGGGACTCCCAATGCGTAAAAATATCGGACAGTTCAGATGGGCACACAGAAACAAATTGGGTTTCAGACCATTAAACAGCCTGACTCAACGCGACGGGAAAAAATGAAAGGTCGCTGACAACCGCTAAGGCTATCAGCAAAAAGGGATAGCCTTAGGAGTTGATCCTGGATGACAGGATAATGAGCCAGTATCTACTGGGTGTGTCCAAGGCGAATGTCCTCTTAGCGTAATCGTGGGCGCATGTTACGCCAGCAAAAATTTGCCGTCAACACGCAACGAAACGCGAAAAAGCAATAATTTCCCCTTATGCAGAAAGGTTAGCAGAGTGAGAGTATTTATCTATGATTTCAGAATATTAACATCAATATATCGCCGGATGGCGGCTTCGCCTTATCCGGCCTACAAATCAAAATGTTAGCCAACGCGTAGGCCGGATAAGAGGTGCCATCCGGCAATATGAGAGCCGGTCAAACCGTTTCCAGCTTCGCATACGCGGCAACCAGCCATTTGATCCCTTGCCCCTGAAAAGCCACCTGCAACCGGCTATGCTCGCCGCTGCCCTCCAGGTTGACAATAGTTCCCTCGCCGAACTTCGCATGGCGCACGCGTTGGCCGAGTTTGTAGCCTGTGTCGTTTTCCGCCAGCGGCGTTCCCATTCGTTGATGGCTCACCGGACGACTGACGGTGGCGCGCAGACGGACCTCTTCCACGCACTCCTCCGGCAGTTCGCCGATAAAACGCGACGGGCGATGGTAGACCTCTTTACCATACAGACGACGCGTTTCCGCATAGGTTAACGTCAGTTTCTGCATGGCACGGGTAACGCCGACGTAGGCCAGACGACGCTCCTCTTCCAAACGCCCGCCCTCATCCAGCGACATCTGGCTGGGGAACATGCCCTCTTCCATGCCGACGATAAACACCTGCGGAAACTCCAGCCCTTTGGCCGAGTGCAGCGTCATCAGCTGTACCGCATCCTGCCAGGTATCCGCCTGCCCCTCGCCCGCTTCCAGCGCCGCGTGAGAGAGGAAGGCCTGCAATGGCATTAAATCTTCATCTTCGTCGTTGTAGCTGAACTGCCGCGTCGCCGTCACCAGTTCCTCTAAGTTTTCGATGCGCGTCTGGCCTTTCTCACCTTTTTCTTGCTCATACATGGTGCGCAGGCCGGAATCTTTGATCACCCGGTCAGTCTGCACATGCAGCGGCATGTCGGCGGTTTCCTGCGCCAGGGCGTCGATCAGTTCCATAAAGCGTTGTAGCGCGCTGGCCGCACGCCCGGCCAGGGCTTTTTCCTGTAACAATTCACGGCACGCTTGCCACAATGTTAGCTGGCGATCGCGCGAGGTCTGGCGCACCACGTCCAGCGTGCGATCGCCGATGCCGCGCGTTGGGGTATTCACCACGCGTTCAAAGGCGGCATCATCGTTGCGATTGGCAATCAAACGCAGATAAGAGAGCGCATCTTTGATCTCCTGACGTTCGAAGAAGCGCATACCGCCATAAATGCGGTACGGCATGCTGGCCTGTAATAACGCTTCTTCCAGCACGCGCGACTGGGCGTTGCTGCGATAAAGGATGGCGCATTGCGCAAGCGCGCCGCCGTTGTCCTGCCAGGTTTTGATACGGTTAACCACAAAGCGCGCTTCATCCAGTTCGTTGAAAGCGCAGTACAGCGATATCGGTTCGCCATCAACGCCGTCAGTCCACAGTTTTTTACCCAAACGCCCATTGTTATTCTCAATCAGAGCGTTCGCCGCGCTAAGGATGTTGCTGGTCGAGCGGTAATTCTGCTCCAGACGAATGGTCTGCGCACCGGGGAAATCATTGAGGAAACGCTGGATGTTCTCCACCTGGGCCCCGCGCCAGCCGTAGATCGACTGGTCATCGTCGCCGACAATCATCACTTTACCGGTATCGCCCGCCAGCAGACGAACCCAGGCGTACTGAATGTTGTTGGTATCCTGGAATTCGTCCACCAGGATGTTAGTAAACCGCTCGCGATAGTGTTGCAGGATGTGCGGCTTGTTCAGCCATAGTTCATGAGCGCGCAGCAGTAGCTCGGCGAAATCCACCAGACCAGCGCGATCGCACGCTTCCTGATAGGCCTGATACACCTTCTGCCAGGTCTGCTCCACCGGGTTGCCATAGCTTTGAATATGGTGCGGGCGTAGCCCTTCGTCTTTCTGGCTATTGATGTACCACATCGCCTGACGCGGCGGCCACTGCTTCTCATCAAGATTCATCGCCTTAATCAGGCGTTTAAGCAAACGCATCTGATCTTCGCTGTCGAGAATCTGGAAATCCTGCGGCAAATTAGCGTCCATATGATGCGCGCGCAGCAGGCGGTGCGCCAGACCGTGGAACGTCCCTACCCACATTCCACCCTGGCTGGTCCCCATCAACTGGCCAATACGATGGCGCATTTCCGCCGCCGCTTTGTTGGTAAAGGTCACCGCCATGATGGAATATGGCGAGTTGTTTTCTACGCTCAGTAACCAGGCGATACGGTGCACCAGCACGCGGGTTTTCCCGCTTCCCGCGCCCGCCAACACCAGCATGTTGCTACGTGGCGCGGCCACCGCTTCGCGCTGTTTATCATTAAGGCTGTCGAGCAGGTAAGAAACGTCCATTGGCACCGCCGCGTAAAAACATGAAAACTAAAAACGCCCGGTGGCGCTTCGCTTACCGGAGCTACTTATCGTAGGGCGGATAAGCATAGCGCCATCCGCCAGAATAACTGGGAATATATACAGAACTACTGGTGATTATATCAGCGAGGTGAGAGATGCCAACCGCGAAATTTCGATATGCGGCAGTAAACGGCTGTCCTGCGTCCGCATCAGGTCGGCATTTTCAGGTTTAATCCAGCAGGCCTGCATCCCACAGCGAATAGCGCCAGCCACATCGGTAGTCAGATCGTCGCCGACATGCAGGATCTCGCCGATCGGCACATGCAGTTTTTCCGCCGCCAGGAAATACATGTCGCTAAACGGCTTGGAACGTCCATCCGGGCCGGCGCGCAGTACAAACTTAAAGTAATCACCGAGGCCAAACAGTTCCGGCTGGGCATTGCCGTTAGTGATCGCCACCAGCGGCCATTTTTTCGCAAGCTGCTGTAATGTCTCATGGGTAGCCTGCGGAACCTCAATCTGGCTGCGCCATTTGGCAAAATGCATCATCGCCGCATTCGCGCCGGCAATGGCCTCCTGCGCCGATAATCCCGCATCCCGCATGGCCTGCTCTATCGCACGATGGCGCCAGCGGGTAACGTCATGATAGATTTCCGGCTCCGCTTCACGCACCGCCTGCCGTATCCGCTGTAAATCGACGTTTTGAAACGAACGTAGCGACGGGTGATAATTTTGCATAAAAGCGAGCGCTTCCTGCTCAGTACGCAAAATCACCGGACGGTTATCATAAAGGGTATCATCCAGGTCAAAGGTGAGCGCGGCAATACGCCCCAAAGGCCGGTAAAAACGCATTATTTCCCCCGTTTAGCGCGCGGATGCGCCGCGTCGTACACTGAAGCAAGATGTTGAAAATCAAGATGAGTATAAATTTGGGTGGTGGAAAGGTTGGCATGACCCAGCAGCTCTTGCACGCCGCGCAGATCGCCGCTCGATTCCAGCATATGGGTCGCGAACGAATGGCGCAGCTTATGTGGATGCACGTGGCTGTTTAGCCCCTGCTTTATGCCCCATTCGGCGAACCGTTTTTGGACATTGCGCGCGGAGATACGCTTGCCGAGCTTCGACAGGAATAACGCCTCTTCATCGCTGGCGAACAGGCCGCGCAGATCCAGCCAGTGCTCAATCCACGTCACCGCGTTACGGCCAATCGGCAGGCGTCGCTCTTTGCTGCCTTTACCCATTACCCACACTTCGCCGGTATCAAGATCGAGGTGCTTTATATCCAGGCCAACCAGTTCGGATAAACGCAGTCCCGCGCCGTACATGACCTCCAGCATCGCCCGGTCACGTACGGCGAGCGGATCGTTAAGATCGATGTCCAGCAGGCGGTTAACGTCGTCGACATCAATATTTTTCGGCAGATGACGCGGCGCTTTCGGGGCGGAGACGCCCTTCGCCGGGTTAGCTTTCAATTCGCCCTGACTGACTAACCAGTCAAAAAAGCTTCGCAATGCCGAGAGACGTAGCGCCAGACTGGCAGGGCCAAGCCCTTTGCGCCGACTGCGCACCGCAAAACTGCGCACAATCGCAGCGTCACATTGTTGCCAGCTTTTCAGCCCGGTTTCTCCGGCTAAAGCGATAATGGCATCAAGCTGACGCTGGTAGTTCTGCAGGGTAATAGGGCTAAGCTGGCGCTCCACGCCTAAATAGCGCAGGAAACGCGAGACATCCTGAGAAAGCGCGACATCCGTCATACGCGTTTAATCCAGCGTTCCAGCAGTTCCGGCAGCATCAGCGCGATCTCCTGTAAAAGCTGCGTCCCCTGCTCCGGCTGATAGTGGTGCGGGTCACGGCTGCTGAAGAGAATCACCCCGAGGTCGCCATCGCTGCCCATCATCGACATGGCTACCGAGCCTACAGCCTTCGCCTCCGGCAAGACCACCAGCAGTTCCGGGCCGTTTAGCGGGCCAAGATAATGCTGCGACTGTCCCAGTCGTTGAATACGCAGCGGCTCGAAGGCCTGACGGTTTAAAGCCAGATGCGTATAGCGCGATGGCGCGCCAAGACGCCACCGATCCGGGAACAAACGCAGCGTCGCGCCGGCAAGCCCCAAATCGCGCGCCCAGCGGTGAAACCGCACCAGCATCTCATCCAGACTATCCGCGGCGACCAGACGGCTTTGCAGATGCAGCAAGCGATAAAACAGGCTTTCATTGGCATGAGCCTGTTCCATCAGCAGCGTCATATTTTCTTCAAGCACATTGATATGATTACGCGCGCGGGCCATATGCCACTCAACGAGCGAAACCGTTCCCCGCACGGGATGTGGAACACGCATCGCTTCCACGGCATGGGCGTTACGGATAAAAAACTCAGGGTGGTGGCGCAGGTAATCGACGACCGCTCGATCGTCCAGTTCCGTGAGCGTTTCCTGTAGTTCTTCCTCTGGTTGCTTCATAAATGGATAAATCCGTCGTAGATATGTGCCGCCGGACCAGTCATGTATAACGGATGACCCGGACCTTTCCAGGCGATATCCAGCCGACCGCCCGGTAATTCCACGCGTACTTCTTCAGCCAGCAGCCCCTGCTGAATCCCCACGGCAACGGCAGCGCACGCGCCGCTGCCGCACGCGCGGGTCTCCCCTGCGCCGCGTTCATAGACTCGCAGCCGGATATGCTCGCGTCTTACAACCTGCATAAAACCAATGTTGGCGCGTTCCGGAAAACGCTCATGGCTTTCCAGAACCGGCCCCAGCGTTTCAACGGCCGCCGTGTCGACGTTATCAACCTGAATGACACAGTGCGGATTGCCCATTGAAACCACGCCGCACAGTATGGTCTGTTCCGCCGCTCGCATAATATACGTCTTTTCCGCTTTGTTGGCGCGAAAAGGCACCTGCGCGGGTTCAAAGTTTGGCTCCCCCATATTCACCCGCACCAGTTCATCTTCCGTGACGCTCAGTACCATCCGGCCATTCGCGGTACTGACCCGAATGTCGCGTTTATTGGTTAGCCCTTTCAGGCGAACAAATCGCGCGAAACAGCGCGCGCCATTGCCGCACTGCGAGACTTCACTGCCGTCGGCGTTGAAGATGCGGTAATGAAAGTCCAACTCAGGATCATAGGGCGGCTCAACCACCAGCAGCTGATCGAACCCTACGCCCAGGTGTCTGTCGGATAGCCGACGAATCAGTTCCGGCGAAAAAAAGACATTCTGCGTTACCGCGTCGACGACCATAAAATCGTTGCCAAGGCCATGCATTTTAGAGAATTGCATCATTCACTCCGTTCACGCGGGGACAGAAAACTATCCTCAGTAATTGACCTGGGACGGGCCATCTCCCGTTGCGCGATCGTTCTTATCGGGCATCGTGGACTGCGTTTGCGAATCGACTTTTTTCGTCGGCGGCGGCGCATTTTTATCGGCTGGCGGGAAATAAAGCGGCCCTTTCAAACCGCAGCCCGTCAGGCTGAACAGAGTCAGAAGTACAGCGAGTGTCTTAAACACGTTTTTCATTATGGATTGCCTGTAAGTTCATGCTTTCTATTTTCTATCATCGCAGGAGAAGGCGTAAAAGCAAGCGTTTGGCGGTAAACTGCAACGCCTTTTGTTCCAGGTTATACTGCCGCCATCACGAAAAAACGGGAAACGACAATGAACGACAGTGAATTTCATCGCCTGGCTGACGCCCTGTGGCTCACCATTGAAGAACACCTCGATAACTGGGACGGCGACAGCGATATCGACTGCGAAATCAACGGCGGCGTGCTGACCCTCAGCTTTGAGAACGGCAGTAAAATCATTATTAACCGTCAGGAGCCGCTGCATCAGGTATGGCTGGCGACCAAACAGGGCGGCTATCACTTTGACCTGAAAGGCGACGAGTGGATTTGCGATCGCAGCGGCGAAACCTTCTGGGATCTGCTGGAGCAGGCGGCGACACAGCAGGCAGGTGAAGCGGTGAGCTTCCGTTGATTTATTTGCCGGATGCGCTTTTCTTATCCGGCTTACTGTAGGCCCGGTAAGGCGTAGCCGCCACCGGGCAAAAATCCTCAGGAAAAATACTGCTGCAATAGCGGTGCGTCATGATCCTGGTTTGCTGGCGGCACGGTGTTGATAGGCTGCGTACGGAATGGGATCACCTGCTCGCGGCCATCGGTTTTCACTATCTGGTAGAACTGCGGCAGGTTAAAGTTGATAAAGCTGGAGCCATACGTGAAGCGATCGTGCGATGACGAATAGAAGCGGCTGACGTCGCGCACCAGTTCTTCCTTGCTACCCTCGCAGTGGTGATACACTTCCGCCCGGTTACTTTCATCCAGAATATAAATATTAAAGCCTTTCTCATCACCCGTTTCTTCAAAGAAGAACTGGATAATCCCTTCGCTGGCGAAGCCATCCACCACTGACGGCAATTTCACCTGGTTGGTTTCCACCTGTACCGACAGCCCGTGCAGCTTGTTATGCGAAATCGCGCCGTAGAATTCGATAGCGTTCTCCAGCTTCTGCACCGAGACATTCAAGCGTTCGAAGAATAGTCCCCACGTCTGCCCGGAAACCCGCAGCGCCTTGAATCGACCGGTCTCCTGACGGGTGCTGGAAAGACGTAGCTCGATACATTCGGAGACCAGTTGCTGCACGCGGGTGCGAATCAGACCGCGAAGATGCTGACTGTAGCAGAACACCTCCACGCTATCCGGCGGCGCGGCATCCTGGTGCATTTTCCCCAGAATCGTTTTCAGCGCTTCGATCATCGCCTGCTCGCCGTTAAAGTGCAGAGTACGCACTTCATTCCACGAGTTGCGATATAACAAGTCGATACTGCCTATCAGACAGTTTTGCTCTTCGCCAAAGCTGAAAACGTCCAGCTTACGGAAGTCAAAATGGACCACTTTATTGCGAAACGCCGCCGTCGGGTCATATTCGAGGTTAACGATAATCGCCAGATGGCGAATTTCACAGGGGCTGTAGAGCGCTTTCGGCGTTGGAGCAGGCAAGCGCAGCGGGAAATGGTGCGAAACATCGGCGACCATCTCCTGCAACTTAGGCAGGTCGACAATACCGTTGCCCTTAATAAACAGATGCGTTCGCGACGTCAGCAGGCCGTTGAACCACGCCCACGCGACCAGCTTATTAAGATAACGGTTATATTCCAGCGGCTGATGGCTGATGATGGAATCCATGTTCGGCGCACGGTTGTAGAGATACCAGCCTGAACGGTTGGCGCGTCCCGGCGGCACATGGATAAAGGTTAAATTCGGCTCGGACAGATCCGGCGATATCTGCGGGTTCACCAGCGTGACTTTACCCGGCAACGCTTCAAACGCCGCGTACAGCTTACGCGTCAGTACGCCGATATCTTGCGGGCTGGCACTCACGCTGAGGTTGTTGCGCCGCGCAAAGCGAATCAGATTACGATAGCTCTGCATCATGGCGTCGAGCAATTCGTTGTGGGCTTCGCGCACCTGATCGATTTTCCAGTTTGCGCGATTATCGAGCATGGTCAGACGCGCGTCGTCCCATCCCCACTCGCTGACTAACTGGCTTAATACTTCCCGACGCCAGCCTACGCAGGCGCGCTCGCGACTTAATTTCTCGCACACTTTCAGGTAAAAGCAGCGGCGGACTAAATCCAGCCGCGTCGGATCTTCAATCGCCGTCAGGTATTCAGTGACCCGTTCCAGCATCATGCAGTAGGGATCGAGTCCAAACGATACGATTTCACCGTCATGCAGACGTTGTTTAATATCTTTCGCCAGCAGACGTGGGTTGGGATATTCCCATGAGTAGGCTTCCAGCAGCAGCGTTTTCAGCACCGCTTTGTACGGCGAGTCAATGCTCTTGTATAGCTGCCACAGGCTGGCGCCAAAGTACTCTTCGGCGGAGAGCGAGCTTAAGCCCCCCAGATCCAGCCATTCGTTTGGCGTTAATACGCCCTGCGCGTAGAGCGTCATGACATAGTCGTCGTAATGCTCTTCTTCGTCGCACGGCACCATACTCCACAGGATACGCTTCCCGGCCAGGCGCACAGCGGTACGATAAAACTCATCAAGCAACAGGATATGCTGCGTAGAACCACAGTCTTCCCCGCCCAGACTGCCGCTTTCGTTATGGCGGAAACGGTTCTCGTCGATCAGGAAGAAGCTCACCTCAACGCCAAGCGAGGCGGCCCAGCTTTCCAGCAGGCTACACTTACGTTGCAGCAACTGACGCTCTTCACCGTCGAGCCAGGACTGATGGCACACCCAGATATCCAGGTCGGACGAGCAGCTCTGCCCGACCGAGGAGGTGCTGCCCATGGTGTAAACACCGGTAATCGGCAGCTCGCCCTTCGGCGGGTCCTGCGGCGTCATACCGCGGTACAGCTCAAGTTCGTTCAGATAGTGGCGTTGGGTTTCATCAGGCGTGTAGAAGCAAATACCGCTGGGAACGTTACCATCAAGGTAACCCGGCATCAGTGGATGGTGATAGTGCAATAATGTCGGCAGAAGACTGTAAACCTGCTGAAAAGCGGGTCCCATGGCAGCAAGCGCGCGATCCACACGCAGTTGATTTATGGCATCCAGTCTCTGTTTCAGAGTCTCAATATAGAGGTACAAGACGTATCGCCTGATGTTGCTACCCGTCATGGTGCAGGTCAGTACTTGACCGTCGCCATTCGGGATAAACCGTATGTCAAAAATAACCGTTACCCTTTCTCGCCTGCATATTTTTATCTAATACCGACGAAAAAATGGTCTAAAACGTGATCAATTTAACACCTTGCTCATTGACCGTAAAGAAAGATGCGCTACATACAAGTGTAGCACCGTTCGCTGCGTGTAAATTCTTAAATACGGGCTGGCGGTTTCTCGTCATTATTCACTGTCATTGACGACACTGCGCCTTATCCTCTCACTCACGGTGACCGGAAAACTAACATACTCTCTATAAGGATGTTAGGATGGTCAATGATTGATAATGACGGTAACAAGCATGTTAGACAATGTTTTAAGAATTGCCACACGCCAAAGTCCCCTTGCGCTTTGGCAGGCACATTATGTCAAAGACGCATTGATGGCAACCCATCCGGGACTGACGGTAGAACTGGTGCCGATGGTCACACGCGGCGACGTGATTCTCGATACTCCCCTGGCGAAAGTGGGCGGTAAGGGACTGTTTGTTAAAGAGCTTGAAATCGCGCTGCTGGAAAAGCGCGCTGATATCGCCGTGCACTCTATGAAAGACGTTCCGGTGGCCTTCCCGGACGGTCTCGGTCTGGTGACCATTTGCGAGCGCGAAGATCCGCGCGACGCGTTTGTCTCGAATAAATATCACAGTCTGGACGATCTGCCCGCGGGTAGTATCGTCGGGACGTCCAGTTTGCGTCGCCAGTGTCAACTGGCGGAACGCCGTCCGGACCTCATTATCCGTTCGTTGCGCGGCAACGTCGGCACACGTCTCGGCAAGCTGGACAACGGCGACTATGACGCCATTATCCTGGCCGTGGCCGGTCTGAAACGCTTAGGTCTGGAGTCGCGCATTCGCACAGCCTTGCCGCCCGACGTTTCGCTTCCTGCCGTAGGCCAGGGCGCCGTCGGGATTGAGTGTCGTCTTGACGACGCGCGAACGCAGGCGCTGCTCGCACCGTTGAATCACTCGCAAACCGCGCTGCGCGTAACGGCGGAACGCGCTATGAACACCCGCCTGGAAGGCGGTTGTCAGGTGCCGATTGGCAGCTATGCAGAAATCATCAACGGTGAAATTTGGCTACGCGCGCTGGTTGGCGCGCCGGACGGTTCGGTGATGGTGCGCGGCGAACGTCGTGGTTCTCCCGAGCAGGCGGAGCAAATGGGCATCTCGCTTGCAGAGGAACTGCTGGAAAACGGCGCGCGCGCGATTCTGACGGAAGTTTATAACGGCGAGACGCCCGCATGAGTATTCTGATCACCCGCCCCTCTCCCGCAGGGGAAGCATTAGTGAGCCGTCTGCGCGCACTGGGGCAGGTGGCCTGGAGTTTTCCACTGATTGAATTTGTCGCCGGTCGGGAGCTACCCACCCTGGCCGACCGCCTGGCGACGCTCGCGGAAAACGATCTGGTTTTTGCCCTTTCACAGCACGCCGTCGCCTTTGCTCACGCCCAGCTCCAGCGGGATGGCCGAAACTGGCCTGCGTCGCCGCGCTATTTCGCGATTGGCCGCACCACGGCGCTCGCCCTTCATACCGTTAGCGGGTTCGATATTCGTTATCCATTGGATCGGGAAATCAGCGAAGCCTTGCTACAATTACCTGAATTACAAAATATTGCGGGCAAACGCGCGCTGATTTTGCGTGGCAATGGCGGCCGCGAACTGCTGGGCGAAACCCTGACAGCTCGCGGAGCCGAAGTCAGTTTTTGTGAATGTTATCAACGATGTGCGAAACATTACGATGGCGCGGAAGAAGCGATGCGCTGGCATACTCGCGGCGTAACAACGCTTGTTGTTACCAGCGGCGAGATGTTGCAACGGCTCTGGTCGCTGACTCCCGAGTGGTATCGTGAGCACTGGTTACTACGCTGTCGGCTATTGGTCGTCAGTGAACGTCTGGCGCACCTCGCCCGGGAGCTGGGCTGGCAAGATATTAAGGTCGCTGATAACGCCGACAACGATGCGCTGTTGCGCGCATTACAATAACTCTCATAATGGGATGCCATAATGACGGAACAAGAAAAATCCTCCGCCGTGGTTGATGAGACCAGGGAGAGCGTGGAAACCACGCCACAGCCAGTTAATACCGAGAAAAAAAGTAAGAACGGCGCCGCGCTGGTATTAAGCGCGGTGGCGATTGCGATTGCCCTGGCGGCAGGTATTGGGCTTTATGGCTGGGGGAAACAGCAAGCAACCGCGCAAACGGAAACCAGCGATGCGCTGGCGACGCAACTAACCGCCTTGCAAAAGGCACAGGAGAGCCAAAAAGCGGAGCTGGAAGGGATTATCAAAAAACAAGCGGCGCAGTTAGATGACGCGAATCGCCAACAGGCGGCGCTGGCGAAACAGCTTGATGAAGTACAACAAAAAGTCGCCACTATTTCCGGCAGCGATGCTAAAACCTGGCTGCTGGCGCAGGCTGATTTCCTGGTGAAACTCGCCGGACGCAAGCTGTGGAGCGATCAGGACGTCACTACCGCCGCTGCGCTGCTCAAAAGCGCTGACGCCAGTCTGGCGGACATGAATGACCCCAGCCTGATTACCGCACGACGCGCGATTACTGACGATATCGCCAGCCTGTCATCCGTTGCACAGATCGACTACGACGGCATTATTCTCAAACTCAATCAGCTCTCTAACCAAATCGATAACCTGCGTCTGGCGGATAACGATACCGATGGTTCGCCGATGGATTCAGACAGCAGCGAGCTGTCCAGCTCGCTAAGCGAATGGCGCGTTAACCTGCAAAAAAGCTGGCAGAACTTTATGGACAGCTTTATTACCATTCGCCGCCGCGATGATACCGCCGTACCGCTGTTGGCGCCCAACCAGGACGTCTATTTACGCGAAAATATTCGCTCCCGCCTGTTAGTCGCCGCGCAGGCCGTGCCACGCCATCAGGAAGAAACATACCGTCAGGCGCTGGATAACGTTTCGACCTGGGTTCGCGCTTATTACGATACTGACGACGCCGCGACAAAAGCCTTCCTGGAGGAGGTCGATAAATTAAGCCAGCAAAATATCACGATGGATCTGCCGGAAACCCTGGAAAGCCAGGCGATTCTTGAAAAACTGATGCAAACCCGCGTGCGTAATCTACTGGCGCAACCGACAGTCTCTACGGCAGCGCCTGCCACGCAGACAGACGCTCCGGCAACCGCGCCGCAAGGAGAATAATGATGCTAAAAGTATTATTGCTCTTTGTGTTGTTGCTCGCGGGTATCGTGGTCGGCCCGATGATAGCCGGTCACCAGGGCTATGTGTTAATCCAGACCGATAACTACAACATTGAAACCAGCGTCACCGGCCTGGCGATCATTCTCATCGTCGCTATGGTGGTGCTATTCGCCATTGAGTGGTTGCTACGCCGTCTGTTTCGTACCGGCGCGCACACCCGCGGTTGGTTTGCCGGCCGTAAACGCCGTCGCGCCCGCAAGCAGACCGAACAAGCGCTGCTGAAACTGGCGGAGGGCGACTATCAGCAGGTTGAAAAGCTGATGTCAAAAAATGCCGACCATGCTGAACAACCGGTGGTAAATTATCTGCTGGCGGCAGAAGCGGCGCAGCAGCGCGGCGATGAAGCACGCGCTAATCAGCACCTTGAACGTGCGGCAGAACTGGCGGGGAACGACACCATCCCGGTCGAGATCACGCGCGTGCGCTTACAGCTGGCGCGCAATGAAAATCACGCGGCGCGTCACGGCGTGGACAAACTGCTGGAGGTCACGCCGCGTCACCCGGAAGTTCTGCGTCTGGCGGAGCAGGCCTATATTCGCACCAGCGCATGGAGTTCTTTACTGGATATCATCCCATCCATGGCGAAAGCACACGTCGGCGATGAAGCGCATCGCGCCATGCTCGAACAACAGGCGTGGATAGGACTCATGGATCAGGCGCGCGCCGAGCAGGGCAGCGAAGGATTACGCACCTGGTGGAAAAACCAAAGCCGTAAAACCCGCCATCAGGTGGCGCTGCAGGTCGCAATGGCCGAGCATCTGATCGAATGTGACGATCATGATATGGCGCAGCAGATTATCATTGACGGTCTGAAACGCCAGTATGACGATCGGCTGGTGCTGCCCATTCCTCGCCTCAGAACCAATAATCCGGAACAACTGGAGAAAGTGCTGCGCCAGCAAATCAAGACGGTAGGCGATCGCCCGCTGTTATGGAGCACACTCGGCCAGTCGCTAATGAAACACGGTGAATGGCAGGAGGCGACCCTGGCTTTCCGCGCCGCGCTGAAACAACGCCCGGACGCGTATGATTATGCCTGGCTTGCCGATGCGCTTGATCGACTGCATCAACCGGAAGAGGCTGCCGCCATGCGGCGCGATGGCCTGATGCTGACATTACAGAACAATCCCCCGCAGTAATTCCCTCTTGCCCGGTGGCGCTTCGCTTACCGGGCCTACCGCCTACACAAAATCATTCGGGATGCATAAAAAAACGCCTGCCCGGTTAAGGGGCAGGCGTCAAAACAGGTCTGTATGACAACATAAAGGGGTGCTTCACTCAACGTTGTGTCCAGGGTGTTTGATGAGGCGTAAGCGACATCTGTCAGTGGACGATAAGCACCGTAAACGGCTCTGCATCATTCCTGAGTTTATGAGGCCAGAAGGCGAACATAAGAGATGGAATGAGCATCTACCCGTACATTATTGCACATAACGTGCCATCTTTGCACCGCTAAAAAACAGGCGCAGGCGTTAAAAAAACGTAGAGAATTCACGCGATTGACATCCCCCCGCTGCTGGCGAGGTTTTAGCGTGTCGCCCGGCGGAGACAGAACAGGATGCTTTTTATAAAGTGATTATAAATCAATAGATTATTCGTCACCGAATAGCGACAAATAAAGTCTGGGATATCGCCAATAAACCATAATGGCAACACGTGCGGGATAAGTAGTTGAAAATGAACAGAAAACAAAAAACCCCGCCGAAGCGGGGTTCAAAATTGGTCGGCGAGAGAGGATTCGAACCTCCGACCCACTGGTCCCAAACCAGTTGCGCTACCAAGCTGCGCTACTCGCCGATATACTGCTTTTTTGAATTTTTAGTTCAATTCATTGAGTCGTGGTGCGAGGGGGGGGACTTGAACCCCCACGTCCGTAAGGACACTAACACCTGAAGCTAGCGCGTCTACCAATTCCGCCACCTTCGCGTTTCACAACTCTATATTAATGGGGTGGCTAATGGGATTCGAACCCACGACAACTGGAATCACAATCCAGGGCTCTACCAACTGAGCTATAGCCACCACTGAAACTTTTTACGCGGTATTAAACCACCGCAGCTCAAGCACCTAAATAAATGGTACGCCCGACAGGATTCGAACCTGAGACCTCTGCCTCCGGAGGGCAGCGCTCTATCCAGCTGAGCTACGGGCGCTTAGCGCCGTTGCGGGGGTGGATAATACGGACTTCACACCCCGCTGTCCAGTGCCTTTTTAAATAAAATGCGCGTTTGGTTATGCTTTGCGCATTTTGGCGCTTATTCCCCCACCTTGTGGGCGGTTCCGTGACGATTCAGACCGAAAACTTTGTAGACCAGCGTGACGGCCAGCAGGAAGATGACGCCGACAAACAGCGACATGCGCGTATCTTCATTAAAGTACATGCCGATTAAAACGCAAACCAGAAACGCCATCGTCAAATAGTTCGCCCACGGGAACATAATGGAACGAAAAGGATGATCCGCAATCGCTTCTTTATGCGCCCGACGAAAGCGCAGTTGGCTAATCAGAATGACAAACCACGGCACCATCCCCGGCAGTACGCTGGCGCTATAAACGTAAACAAAGACGCGCTGCGGATTGGGGATGATGTAGTTCAGGCAAGAACCTACCAGCAAAATCAAAATAGAGAGCGCCACGCCCGCGACCGGCACGCCGTGGCGAGAGACTTTCGCGACTGCCGCCGGCAGTTGACGGTTTTTCGCCAGCGCGTAAAGCATACGCCCACAGCTATACATTCCGCTGTTACAGCCGGAGAGCGCCGCCGTCAGCACGACAAAGTTGATAATGCCAGCTGCGGCGGTGATGCCGATTTTCGCGAAGGTGAGCACAAAGGGACTGCCGTTGCTGCCAATCTCATTCCACGGGAAAATGGTGACGATTACGAAAATCGCGCCAACATAAAAAATCAGGATACGCCACAGCACCTTACCCACCGCGCTACGCAACGTCACCTGCGGATTCTTCGCTTCACCGGCGGTAATACCGATCAACTCAACCCCCTGATAAGAAGCCACCACGATACATAATGCGGTCAGAAAGCCTTTCCAGCCGCCGGCAAAAAAGCCGCCATGCTCGGTCAGATTACCAAAGCCAATCGCCTGGCCGCCGTTACCAAAACCGAAGAAAATCACCCCCAAACCGATGATGATCATCACAATAATCGTGGTGACTTTGATCATCGCAAACCAGAACTCGATTTCACCATACAGGCGCACCGCAGCCAGATTCGCCAACGCGACCAGTCCGACGGCAATCAGCGCCGGTATCCACTGCGCCATCTCCGGAAACCAGAACTGGACGTAGACCCCAATGGCGGTAATTTCCGAGATCCCGACCGCCATCCACATAAACCAGTATGACCAGGCGGTAAGATAGCCAAAAAAAGGACTCATATACCGGTGGGCGTACACGGCAAAGGAGCCGGTAACAGGTTCCAGAAAGAGCATCTCCCCCATCGAACGCATGATGAAAAAGACGAACAATCCGGCGATGATATACGCCAGCAGCACTGACGGGCCCGCCCATTTCAGCGTACTGGCGGCGCCCATAAAGAGTCCGACGCCGATGGTGCCCCCGAGGGCAATCAATTCAATATGACGAGCTTCCAGCCCACGCTGTAGCTCCGGTTTTTTCTCTGCCATAAATCCTCATGTCGTGTTTGCAACGGTTCCGGTAGTACCGGTTATTGTTATGGGTACATCGATTGTTGCGAATATTTTCTTAAATTTGGACAAATGGCAAATGGAGCATTAAAAAAATGCACTTATTGTGTAAGAAATCATCGATTATGTTGTAAATGAGCAGCGCCATAAGCACAAGCCGCTGCTCAAGTCATCAGAAGGGAGAATTAGAGATCGCCAGTATAGTGCCAGCGAAGGTAGCGCAGCAGACGCATCTGGCGGGTAATACGCTTCGGTTGAGAAAGCAGACGATACAACCACTCCAGCCCCAGGTTCTGCCATATTTTTGGGGCGCGTTTGACGTGACCGGTAAACACATCATAGGTACCGCCCACCCCCATATATAACGCATAGGGATGCACTTCCCGACAATCGCGCATGAGCAATTCCTGTTTTGGCGATCCCATCGCGACGGTGACAATTTTCGCGCCGCTGGCATGGATACGCGCAAATAGCGCCTGACGCTGCTCCGGCGTAAAGTAACCATCCTGGCTACCCACAATATTGACGTTCCACTGCGTCCGCAGTTTTGCTTCCGTCTGCGCCAGCACCTCAGGCTTGCCGCCGACAAGAAATACCGGCGTGCCTTCTTTCCCCGCGCGCGCCATTAACGCTTCCCAAAGGTCGGCGCCAGCCACACGAGAAACCTGCGCCTGCGGAAATTTTTTACGTATTGAACGCACCACGCTGATGCCATCGGCATATTTAAATTCCGCCGCCGCTATCAACGCGCGGACTTCCGGATTATCTTCCGCCGTCAGCAGCTTTTCGGCGTTGATCGCCACCAACGTGCCTTGCTTCAGTTGTCCATCGGCAAACAGATAATTCAGCGCATGTGACATGTCGCGCCAGCCAATCAGAGGTAATCCACGCAGCGAGTAAAGGGGCGCAGCGGCATTGTTAGTCATAGTTTTCCTTCCACCTGTGCCTGAGGGAGCGAAGTTGTACGTTTATGAATCAGTCCGGCGCTATCAAATAACCAGAACAGAAGCTTAGCGACCAGCAGGCTGGCGCCAAAAACCACCAGGAAGAAAACCACGCGCGAGACAAACGAATCCAGCCCTTCTCGCGCCAGCACAATCATATTAAAGATGGCGCCAAAGCAGAAACTGTGCAGAATCGCCGCCTTATAGCGATTGGGCTCCCGGTTACCCAGTTCATATAGCCAGTCGAACCATTTGATAATCAGCCCGACGACGATCGCGCCGAGCGGAATAAACAGCGCCCCGCCCATGACCACCAGCGATCCGATAAGCGTTGGCGATATCGCCAGGCCAGAATGGTTGTTCAGGACTTCCCAGGTGAAGTAATTCGCAGAATTCAGCACGATACTGGGTCGTCCCGGCCATAACCAGGTGGGAATAAAGACGTAGAAATCACGCACGATAGGGGCCAGCCCCTGAAAATCGATATTGTGGTAATTTTGCAACAGCAGCGCCAGATTCTCCCACGGCGAAAAGGTATCGCGCGTCAGATAAAGAAACGTATAGAACGCCTCATCGCCGCTCACATTTAATCCGTAGCGTTTGAGCGCCAGCCAGAACATACCGACAATCCCCAGCACGCCCGCCGCTGCCAGCATCCACAGGCTGATCCAGCCCCGAATAATGCCGATAAACAGGAAGATAGCAAACGCAATAATGATGTTGGCGCGCGTGCCGCCGACAATCATGTAGGTCAACAGGCCAAACGCGACGGTGCTCACCAGAAAAAACAGCCACGCTTTGCTGTCCTGGCGCAGGAAATAGACCACCAGCATCGCCGGAATGAAGAAATAGAAGAACCGTTTTAACGCCACGCCGGAGACTTCGCTGGAAAAGATCTGGCTGTAGGAGTGCAGCCGGAACAGCAAAAAGCCGTTATGCATAAAGAAAATCGCCACGCTCACCAGCGCGATGCCCATCAGGATCACCCAGGTAAGGTGGGTTTCCACCCGGTTCATGGTAAATAGCGGCTTGCGTGGTACATCCACAACGCGTTTGCGTAAACGCGTTTTATAGGTCACGTAATACACGCCGTAGAAACAGGCGGCGGATAATAGAGCCTGCAATAAGATTTCCGGCGGCGCGACGCCAACGTCGAAACGAAATACCAGCACGCTGGTTAGCGGAAAACCAAAAAAGAAGGTCAACAAAAACAGCAACGAAAAGAAAACGTTGAAGTTAAAACGCACGCGGCGGAATTCAAACCAGGTCAGCGTGGCGATAAACAGCGTAGAGAGCAGCCAGACCACCAGCAGCCCGCTGAATTGCATTAAACTCATTCGGCTTCTCCTGCGGCGACTCTCAACGCATTATGCCACGGTTGCAGGTAGTTGGGGCTAAAGAAGGTGATGCCGCTTTTATCTACCGATGCGAGCTGACGCTGCGCCTCGCGCACGACCTGCTCATTAAGATCGTCCGTGGTAAACAGGACGGGCAGATGCTGTTCCGCCATATCCTGCCAGAAAGGATTGTCGCGATTCAACACGCACGGGATATCGGCCTGAATTAGAAGACACAACGTCCCGATCCCCTGTTGGCGGGCGAAAATAAAATAACCGAGGTCGCACTGGCGCAACAGCGCAAGATAGGCATCAAATTCCATTTTTTCGCTAAGAATTTGTAGATTTTCGGCGCTAAATAGCGCCAGACCGGCCTGACGAACCTCATCAATATAGGCCTGGTTATTGGCCGGATAGCCCATCGGCACCACCACGTTTACCGTATCGCCAAACTGCTGATACACCGCCCGTAACGCCGCAATATGTTGGTTACTGCGATCGCCGGAGTTCCCTACTAAAATGGTCAATTTCCCCGCACGTTGGCGCTCTTTTGCCATAGCATTCAGGGAAGGATCCATGCGCGTCGGGAAATAGAGCAACTCGCCACGTACGCCCGGGTGCTGGCGCGCAAAATAGCTGAGATCGCCGCGCGTCGCGAATACGCACCCTACCCGCCCCTGCGCGATACGACGAAGCGGGTAGAAAAGGCGGAATTTCAGCCCGTTGGACACTTCGTAGAGATCCGCGCCCCAGATATGCCAGTAAAACTGAGCTGGCTTAATACCGCCGCTTAACAGCGCCAGCCACAGGCTGGTGTTGAACTGACCGTGAAAGAAGAATCTCTGTCGACGATTTGCTTTCGCTTTGGCGATGACCGCCTGCGCCAGCGCTTTCTTACTGCCATAAAAACGAAGCGAGAGCGCCGGGCAGCTTTCCGTGAAGCCGTTATCTTCGCCGACAACCATAAATTCGCGCGCGTGCTCGCTTGTGGCGGCCAGCGTATCATTGAAAAACCGCAGCACGGTGTGGTTATGGTGAGGGATATCCGATCCCAGGACGTGAATCAGTACAGTCATGCTCGCCTACGCCAGAGTAAAAATACGCCACAACAAAGTGAAAAATAGACAATATAGGTGGCCATATAAGCCTGTGCCGCACCCAGCGCGCCGTGAGCGGGAATCAGCCAGTGAGCGAACGCCGTTAACAGAATGAACTGGCTAATTTCGGCCAGAATGTAAAATCGCAACGACGCTTTGGCAATCACCAGATAACCGAAAACATAGGCGCCGACTTTCAGCACGTCGCCCACTAACTGCCAGGCGAACAGATCGCGCATCGCGGTGAATTTAGCGGAAAAAAGCAGCCAGATAGCAAAATCGCGCAGTAGCCAGACGGTAAAACTCGCCGCCGCGACCGCCGGTAAAACAAATTTCAGCGCTTTTACCACTTCACGCGTAATGTCCTGTTTTTCCGTCAGGCGTGAGAGCGTGGGTAACAGGTAAACGCTGAAGGAGGCGGTGATAAATTGCAGATAGGCGTCAGAAATACTGCTTACGCCCTGCCAGATCCCGACATCGCTCCAGCTATAGTGCGCGGCCAGTTGGTTTCGCATCATCACATAGGCGACCGGCATCGTAACGGAGGTAATCAGCGCCATCAGGGTAAATTTACTGAGCTGCCCTGCCAGACCGTTGTTCCAGGAGGGCTTGAGATAGCGTAGCGGGACGATGCCGCGCTTAATCAGTATTATACCGGCTGGCACTACCACCAGCGCCGGCACCAGCGCCAGGCCAAGCAGAGCACCTTCATAGCCGCCGACACGGTAGCAGAGATACCAGGCGGCGACGCCCAAAAAGCTGCCGACAATTAACGATAAGGCATTACCCGACGCGTCACGAAAGCCCTTCATTAGCGCCAGCAGCAGGTTCGCCCAGGCGATCCCCATTTGTACCAGCGCAACCAGACGCACCAGCCCTTGATAGTCCGTATGACCGAACAATCCCTGGCTAATCGGCGCCGCCGCCAGCAGGAAGACCAGCGCCAGCAGCGTAGAGAACCCCAATACCATCGCGGAGGAGGTTCCCACCACGGTACGTAACTGCGCCGGGTCATCATGATGTTGTGCGACGAGTTTGGTAACGCCGTTAAATATCCCGGCGCCAGCCAATACGCCCAGCACGGTGATCATCTGGCGGAAGTTACCCGCTTGTCCGACGCCCGCCGGACCAAAAGAGACGGCCAGTAGTTTCACCACCAGCAGTCCGGCGCCAATTTTTACCAGCGTACTGACCGCCGTCCACAGGGAGGCTTTAGCAAGCGACATATCAGGAGAAATAATTTAGCAAGGTAGTAATCACCGTTCGTTGATCGACGGGCGCAAGGTTATAAAACAGCGGCAGACGCAACAAACGTTCGCTCTCTTTTGTGGTGTAGACATCGTCCCCGATAAACTCGCCGAATTTATCGCCCGCCGGACAATCATGCAGCGGAATGTAATGGAATACCGCCATGATTTCCGCCTCTTTCAGGAAATTAATCAGCGCGCTGCGATCGGCGATATCCCGCAGTTTGATGTAAAACATGTGGGCATTATGCCCGCAGTTTTCCGGAATAGAAGGCAGCTCGATACGCCCGGCGCGCGCCAGCGGCGTTAACGCATCGTAGTAAGTCTGCCACAGCGACAGACGCTGTTGATTGATACGATCGGCGGCCTCCAGTTGCGCCCACAGGTAGGCAGCCTGCAGATCGGACATCAAATAACTGGAGCCGATATCCCGCCAGGTGTATTTGTCCACCTGACCACGGAAGAACTGGCTGCGGTTGGTGCCTTTTTCGCGGATGATCTCCGCGCGTTCAATCAGCGTACGATCGTTGATCAGCGTCGCGCCGCCTTCGCCGCCAGCGGTGTAATTTTTGGTTTCATGGAAGCTAAAACAGCCGATGTGACCGATCGTTCCTAACGCGCGCCCTTTGTACGTGGACATCACGCCCTGGGCGGCATCCTCGACAACGAACAGATTATACTTATCCGCCAGCGCCATGATGACATCCATTTCACAAGCGACGCCAGCGTAGTGTACCGGCACGATAGCGCGGGTTTTATCAGTAATTGCCGCCTCAATCAGCGTTTCGTCAATATTCATCGTATCCGGACGAATATCGACAAACACAATTTTCGCGCCGCGCAGGACAAAAGCGTTAGCGGTGGAGACAAACGTAAAGCTCGGCATGATCACTTCATCGCCGGGCTGAATATCCAACAACAGAGCCGCCATCTCCAGCGACGCGGTACAGGAAGGCGTCAGCAACACCTTCGCGCTGCCGAAATGTTGCTCCAGCCACTGCTGGCAACGGCGCGTAAAGCCGCCGTCGCCGCACAGTTTGCCACTGCTCATTGCAGACTGCATGTATTCGAGTTCGGTTCCCACCACCGACGGCGCATTAAAAGGAATCATGTTGTCACCTGTATAACCAGTATGCAGTGCTTTCGATGTTGGCACCGCTTTGTATGTAACGTTTAAGCGCGGCGGTGTTGCCCAACTGGGTCGCCACCCGCAATGTTGCTTTGCCGCGACTCTGCGCCCAACAGATCGCCGCCTGCATAAGTTCCGCTCCCGCGCCGCGTCCGGCCAACAGGCCAATGCGCGCGTCGGTATCATTCAATTCCCGCAGCGAGACGTAACCGCGGATAGCGCCTGTCTCTGTGCGAAGCACCAGGCATTGGTGATCAAACGTGCCGCGTACCGCATTCTCAATCCACTGGGCGTAAAAACGGGCGCTGGCGTCGGGCGCATACCACGGCGCGCGAAAACGACTCTGCGTAAACGCCTCTCCGGCCAACTGACGCAAAGCAGGAATGTCCGTAAGGTGTGCAATTTCCGCGCCATGCTGGTCGCTATGCCCTTTTACCGGCAACGCAAAATCCACTTCGCCTTCAACCAAAGAGAATCCCAGCGATTGCAACGCCGACAGCCAGGCGATGTTTTCAGCCGGCACTTTTACCTGCACGCGTTGCCACGCCTGCAGCACTTCTGGCGTTAATTCGGGCGCTGAGGCATCGATACGCACAATGCCGCTATTCACGCCAAAGAACGTATTTTCCCAGAGTAACGGTTCAATACTGGCGCGGACGGGCACGGAGCAACTCCAGTAAATATTGGCCATAGCCGGTTTTTTCAAGCTGACTGGCGGCGCGTTTCAAACCATCATCATCCAGCCAGCCGTTGCGCCAGGCAATCTCCTCCAGACAGGCAATTTTGAAGCCCTGGCGCTTTTCCACCGTCTGCACAAAAGTGCTCGCCTCAATCAGACTGTCGTGGGTGCCCGTATCCAGCCAGGCGAAGCCGCGGCCCAGCAGTTCAACAGTCAGCTTACCTTCCTCCAGATACATCTGGTTGATAGAAGTGATCTCCAGCTCGCCACGCCCGGACGGTTTCACGCGCTTCGCATACTCGACGACCTTGCTGTCATAGAAATAGAGGCCGGTGACCGCCCAGTTAGATTTAGGCTGTTTCGGCTTTTCTTCCAGCGAGAGCGCGCGAAAATCATCGTCAAACTCCACGACGCCAAAGCGTTCCGGGTCCATGACCTGATAGCCAAATACTGTAGCGCCTTCGGTACGCGCCGCGACCTGACGGAGTTTGGGGCTAAAACCCTGACCAAAAAAGATATTGTCGCCTAATACCAGGCATGAGGGTTCACCGTTGAGGAACGTTTCGCCAATGATAAAGGCCTGCGCCAGCCCGTCCGGACTGGGCTGTTCGGCATAGTGTAAATCGATACCGAACGCTGCGCCGTCACCCAGCAAACGCTGAAAGTCGCGTTTATCCTCCGGCGTGGTGATGATCAAGATCTCACGAATGCCCGCCAGCATTAGCACCGATAACGGATAGTAAATCATCGGTTTATCGTAGACGGGCAGAAGCTGCTTTGATACGCCGCGCGTAATGGGATGCAACCGGGTACCGGAACCTCCCGCCAGAATGATGCCTTTCATTCGTTTCTCCTCCAGGAGTAAGAACCTGCCGTTTAGCGTTTCAGTCCTAAGCGTTCGCCCTGATAACTGCCATCCTGCACGGGTTTCCACCAGGCCTCATTGGCGAGATACCACTGAACAGTTTTTCGCATCCCGCTTTCGAAGGTTTCCTGCGGCGTCCAGCCCAGCTCGCGGGCGATTTTCGACGCGTCGATGGCATAACGTAAGTCATGGCCGGGTCGATCGTCGACGAAGGTAATCAGATCGTGATAATTCGCCACCCCCTGCGGTTTTTGCGGGGCCAGTTCCTCCAGCAGAGCGCAAATCGTCCTGACCACATCCAGATTTTTACGTTCGTTATGACCGCCGATATTATACGTTTCGCCCACCGCACCGTTCGTCACCACGTGATACAACGCACGGGCATGATCCTCTACATACAGCCAGTCGCGAATTTGCTGGCCGTTGCCATAGACCGGCAATGGTTTACCCGCCAGCGCGTTCAAAATCATCAGCGGGATCAGTTTTTCCGGGAAATGATAGGGCCCGTAGTTATTAGAGCAGTTGGTGACAAGCGTAGGCAGACCGTAGGTACGTAACCAGGCGCGTACCAGATGGTCGCTGCTGGCTTTGGAGGCGGAATAAGGGCTGCTTGGCGCATATGGCGTGGTTTCGGTGAAGAAATCGTCTGCAGTATGCAGATCGCCATACACTTCATCGGTGGAGATATGGTGGAAGCGGAACGCCGCTTTAGCGTCCGCGTCAAGCGCGGACCAGTAAGCGCGAGCGGCTTCCAGCAAGGTGTAAGTACCAACGATATTCGTTTCAATAAACGCCGCCGGGCCGTCGATGGAACGGTCTACATGGCTTTCCGCCGCCAGGTGCATCACGCTATCGGGCTGGTACTGCTGGAAAACTCGCTCCAGTGATGCCCGATCGCAGATATCCACCTTCTCAAAGGCGAAACGGTCGCTTTGCGCCACCGATGCCAGAGACATCAGGTTGCCCGCATAGGTGAGTTTATCCACCACCACCACCGCGTCTGCCGTTTCATGGATGATATGCCGCACCACCGCAGATCCGATAAAGCCTGCGCCGCCGGTCACCAGAATCCGTTTCATCAGCGCCAGACTCCTTTGGTATCAACCACATAACGTTGATGAACCGCATCGCCGGGAATCGCTTTAAATTCGTCGTGATCGACCAGCATCACCAGCACATCGGCGGCGGCCAGCGCCGCGTCCAGTTTCGCCAGCGTGCAAAGTCCGTCCAATTTTTTCGGCAACTGATGGATATTCGGTTCGACGACCAGGGTTTCGCCGCTGTGCCAGCGGGCGATACTTTGCGCGATCCCCATCGCCGGGCTTTCGCGCAGATCGTCGATATTCGGCTTAAAGGCCAGCCCAAAACAGGCGATTTTCACTTCGCTGGCGCGTTTATCGGTGGCCGCCAGGCAATCTGCGACCGCGGCTTTTACCTGATCGACTACCCAGTGCGGTTTGCCGTCGTTCACTTCACGCGCGGTGCGAATCAGTCTCGCCTGCTGCGGATTTTGCGCCACAATAAACCACGGATCGACCGCAATGCAGTGCCCGCCAACGCCTGGGCCCGGCTGCAAAATATTGACGCGCGGATGGCGGTTCGCCAGGCGGATCAATTCCCAGACGTTAATCCCCTGTTCGGCGCAAATCAGCGACAATTCATTCGCAAAGGCGATATTCACATCACGGAAGCTATTTTCCGTCAGCTTGCACATCTCTGCGGTGCGCGAGTTGGTGACAACGCATTCGCCCTCAAGGAAAATTTTGTACAGCGCGCTGGCGCGAGCCGAACATACTGGCGTCATACCGCCAATCACGCGGTCATTTTTAATGAGTTCCACCATCACCTGACCCGGCAGCACGCGCTCTGGACAATAGGCGATATTCACGTCGGCCTGCTCGCCCGCCTGCTGGGGAAAGGTCAGATCCGGACGCATCCCGGCCAGCCAGCCAGCCATTTGCTCCGTTGCGCCGACCGGCGATGTTGATTCCAGAATCACCAGTGCCCCTTTTTTTAATACCGGCGCAATGGATTTCGCCGCGGCTTCCACATAGGCCATGTCAGGGTCGTGATCGCCTTTGAATGGCGTAGGCACGGCAATCAGGTACGCATCGGCCTCGACAGGTGTCGTCGTCGCACGCAGAAAGCCGCCTTCCACCGCCATCTTCACCACATTGCCCAACGCCGGCTCCACGATGTGAATCTCACCGCGATTTATGGTGTCTACCGCATGTTGATTGATATCCACGCCGATAACCTGCTTCTGGCGGGAAGCAAAAGCGGCCGCAGTCGGTAATCCGATATACCCCAGCCCAATAACAGAAATGGTCGTAAAACTCATAACGATACCCGATAACTTTTTAACGCCTGTAAAATGCGCGCGCATGATTGCCCGTCACCATAAGGATTATGGGCGCGGCTCATGGTTTGATATTCATTTTCGTCGTGCAGCAGACGCATAACTTCCGCCACAATGCGCCGGGAGTCCGTGCCGATCAGTCTTACCGTACCAGCGGTAATGGCTTCCGGACGCTCTGTGGTTTCACGCATGACCAATACCGGCTTACCTAATGACGGCGCTTCTTCCTGAATACCGCCGGAATCGGTCAGAATGAGCCAGGCGTGATTCATCAGCCAGACAAAAGGTAAGTAGTCCTGCGGCTCAATCAGTACCACGTTTTCAACATGGCCGAGGATACGGTTGACAGGTTCGCTGACGTTGGGATTGAGATGCACCGGATAGACAATTTGCACATTCTGGTTCGCGGCGGCGATTTCTGCCAGCGCCTGGCAGATATGCTCAAAGCCCTGACCAAAGCTTTCACGCCGATGACCGGTCACCAAAATCATCTTCTTATTCACATTGAGGAAAGGATACTGCTCGGCCAGTTCAGCCTGTAATGTATCGCTCGCCAGAACGCGATCGCGTACCCAGATCAGCGCATCAATAACGGTATTGCCAGTGACAAAAATGCGCTCATCCGGAATGTTCTCCCGCAACAGATTCTGCCGCGAGTTTTCCGTCGGCGCAAAGTGGTACATCGCCAGATGTCCGGTCAGCGTGCGGTTTGCCTCTTCCGGCCAGGGGGAATAGAGATCGCCGGTTCGCAACCCGGCTTCTACGTGCCCTACCGGAATTCGTTGATAGAAAGCCGCCAGGCTGGTAGCAATCGTAGTGGTGGTATCGCCATGAACCAGCACCACATCAGGTTTAAAATCTGCCAGGATCGGCTTTAATCCCTCCAGAATTCGGCAGGTAATTTCCGTCAACCCCTGTCCCGGCCGCATAATGTTGAGATCGAAATCAGGCACAATAGAAAAAAGAGTTAATACCTGATCAAGCATCTCCCGATGCTGCGCAGTAACGCATACTTTGGCCTCGAAATGAGGATCTTTTTCCAGCGCATGGACCAGAGGCGCCATCTTAATGGCCTCCGGTCGTGTACCAAATACAGTCAGTACTTTCACATCGATTCTCTTCGAATAGACAGTAGGGGCCCAGCCCCCTACTGCAGAGGTGTTGCTAAATCGTGCGGCGACGGGTTAAGGCAACGCCCGCACCGATTAGCGCCCCAACGATACCCCACATAATCATCAGGAAGGCTCGGCGTGGGCTATCACGTTTTACCGGTTCTTCCGGCGTACGCAAATAACGATAGGTCTGAAAACGAGGGTCCAGGGTCGGCCCCACATTAAGCGTATTCAACATTGCCCGATTTTGAAAGTAGTCCAAATCGAACGCAGGGCCAACCGCTTGCAGATTTTCAAGACGCGCCTGCAACATAGGGCGACCGAGTAAAAAAAGCTCTGAGTCCGGTAATTCATCCGCCGGGACATCCGTCGCGCTACGAGAAATATTATGTTGTTCCGCAATTTTGAGCGCCTGCTCAATACTGTTTACACGACGTGAATAGATCGCTTTCGCAACCTCTTCCTGCCGTTTGACCTGCGCTTTCATCTGCACGGTACGCGCAGCCCAGGCGCCTTTTAATTCATCATTCAGATGGCTCGCCGCCCGCTGGCTGGCGAATGCGACATACTGACGCAGCAGATTATTGGCGTCCGGCGCAGTTTCAGCAATCAGCTTCACGTTGTCGTTGATGGCGCGTGTAAAATCGCCGGGCGTAAACTGTATGTTATTGATAAGTTCATCAAGCATCGCCGCATCAGCTTTGCTATTCCCGACCATTCGCTGCTTGTAATAGTCCGTCTGTAACCAGAAATCGCGACGCGTATCCCAGGAGGCAAGTTGCATGATGAACTCTTTATACGCTTCATCCATCACCGAGGGCTTATCGGAAGAAGCAGGATCGGTCTTAATATCCAGGTTGCGCAGAAACTGCTGCTGGGAGTAATAACCGCCCAACATATTTACGGTTGGGCGATCGGTGATCGCCGTCGCACTCCACTCCTGACGAGCAAAAAAGGTATAGGCTAACGCGATAAGGGCAAATAGCAGGCCAATGCCGATAATCCAGAATTTGCCAGCCCATAAAGTACGAAACAACCCGCGAATATCCAGTTCATTTTCAGCGCTCACCGCGCGTGCCCCCGGTAATGGTTGTGTCATCGTATCCTCATTTACTTGGTTAAGTTTGGCCGGTTCTTACGGTGTCTGCGCAGGCGACGCTTCACACGCTTAATAAATCTCGCCACCTTCCAGGCCCGCTTAATGCAGTAGCCATAGAGGAAGAATGCTAGCAAAAAGAGCACCAACATAACCCATTCAGGAACAAAATGAGAATATTCTGCCGTTACGCCTACTCCCGCCAGAATCGCCGCTGCGAGCGTAATAAGAACAAATGCCTGGCGGGAAGTAAACCCTGCTCGCATAACCAAATGATGAATATGTTGGCGATCAGGGGAAAAGGGGCTCATCCCTTTACGCAGACGGCGATACATAATCGCCACCATATCCATCAATGGAATAGCGATAATCCATAGCGCGGTAACCGGGCTGATAGAGTGAGTTTTCCCCTGCGTCGTTTCCAGTAAAAGCCAGATGACGGTAAAGCCAATCAGTGTACTACCGGCATCGCCCATAAAGACTTTATAACGCCGCCCCAAAATACCGAGATTAAGCATAATGTAAGGCAGAATCGCGGCGATCATGGCAAAGCACCACATTGCCAGACTAGTCTGACCATCAAACCATAAAATCAGCCCCATCGCCGCAAATGAGACGCTGGATAACCCACCCAGCAGGCCGTCAATACCGTCCACCATATTGAAAGCGTTGATCGCCGCCCATACCGCAAACAGGGTAAGGAAATAGCCAAAGGGGCCAAGCACTAACTCCCAAGGCCCAAAGATGTAACCAAGGCTACCTAAGTGAAGTTTTGCGATAACCATCATTACAACCGCAATAACAGCCTGAACCACAGCACGAATTTTTACACTGATATCAAAACGGTCATCCATCGCACCAACAAAAACCAATACACCAGCGCAAATAAGATATAGCGATAAGTGCGGTATGTAGTAATCCGAGAGGCCAAACATAAAGCAGATTCCTGCAAACACAGAAATCCCGCCGACTAATGGGATAACACCCTGATGTCGTTTACGAAAGTTTGGTTTATCCACTAAACCAATTTTTATGGCTACTTTTCGCGCAAGAAAAATAAAAATGGTCGTGAATAAAAAAATACTGATTAGCTCAGATAAAGCGGTGAGTAACTTCACAGTGTATGTGCTCTCAGCATATATCATTTCCTTAAAGTATAATGCGTTACGCCAGCTCCTAGAAGAGACCTGTTAGAACATTACACTTTTTACCGCAAACAATGTGTATTGTGCATGGTGTTACTCTGTAGCGCATATCCCGATGACCAGTTTATATGACATGACGCTAAGATGAATCGCAAAACAAAAACGCCACGTAAAAACGTGGCGTTTTCAGGTAAAGACCAGGTTATGAGCGCTTCATCATCTCGAAAAAGTCGTCATTAGTTTTGGTCATCGCCAGTTTGTTAATGAGGAATTCCATCGCGTCAATTTCACCCATCGGATGGATGATTTTACGCAGGATCCACATTTTCTGCAGCTCTTCCTGAGTGGTGAGCAGCTCTTCTTTACGGGTACCGGAACGGTTGTAGTCGATAGCCGGGAAGACACGTTTTTCAGCGATCTTACGCGAAAGATGCAGCTCCATGTTACCGGTGCCTTTAAACTCTTCGTAGATAACTTCGTCCATCTTGGAACCGGTATCGATAAGCGCGGTAGCGATGATGGTCAGACTGCCGCCCTCTTCCACGTTACGCGCCGCGCCGAAGAAACGCTTCGGACGATGCAGGGCGTTAGCGTCCACACCACCGGTCAATACTTTACCGGAAGCCGGCACCACGGTGTTGTAGGCACGCGCCAGACGGGTGATGGAGTCGAGCAGAATGATAACGTCTTTCTTGTGTTCAACCAGACGTTTCGCCTTCTCGATAACCATTTCAGCAACCTGAACGTGGCGGGATGCCGGTTCGTCAAAGGTAGAAGCAACCACTTCGCCTTTCACCAGACGCTGCATCTCGGTTACTTCTTCCGGACGTTCGTCAATCAGCAGCACCATCAGCACGCAGTCTGGGTGGTTATACGCGATGCTCTGCGCGATGTTCTGCAGCAGCATGGTTTTACCCGCCTTCGGCGGCGCGACAATCAGACCGCGCTGGCCGCGACCGATCGGCGAAGCCAGATCCAGAACGCGTGCCGTTAAGTCTTCGGTAGAACCGTTACCACGCTCCATACGCAGACGAGAGTTTGCGTGCAGCGGGGTTAAGTTCTCAAAGAGGATTTTGTTACGGGCGTTTTCCGGTTTGTCGTAGTTAACTTCGTTAACTTTCAACAGCGCAAAATAGCGTTCACCTTCTTTCGGCGGGCGAATCTTACCAGAAATGGTATCACCAGTGCGGAGGTTGAAACGGCGGATTTGGCTGGGGGAAACGTAGATATCATCAGGACCGGCGAGGTAGGAGCTGTCTGCAGAACGGAGGAAACCAAATCCATCCTGCAATATCTCCAGCACACCGTCGCCAAAGATATCTTCGCCACTCTTTGCGTGCTGCTTCAGGATGGCAAAAATAATGTCCTGCTTGCGCATACGGGCCAGGTTTTCCAGCCCCATACTTTCGCCGAGAGTGATCAGCTCAGAAACCGGCGTATTCTTTAATTCGGTAAGATTCATAATGGTGTGAGTTCTTAAACTTGGGGTAAATCTCGAACTTAATGTTGTGAATGGTATGGCAGGGTCATCCATGCCTGTTTACGGCTATCAACTCATGTCTGTTCGCTGTCTGGTCACAGGAAAGTACGCAGAACTGAAACGACAAGACGGAATGAGCGAAGAGCCAGGAATCTTTCCACTTCTCGTGCGAGAAAAAACGGGAAGTGACGGATAAAACCAGATTCAAACTTAATAAGGTATGTTTAATTCGAAGTCAATACTAACTTAGCACGACTCAGACCGGGCGTCCAGAGATCCTGACAATTTAAGAATAACGTAAGGACAACAGACGCCACGAAACTGCCTGATACCTTAATCATTCGTCGAATGACAGACGCCTGACCATACAGCGCCTTTGTCATTCGACGTATAAAAGGTATTACGCCAGATTGGCGTCGAGAAACTCTTTCAACTGACCTTTAGACAGTGCGCCTACTTTGGTTGCCGCCACTTCGCCGTTTTTAAACAGCAGCAGAGTCGGAATACCGCGGATGCCATATTTAGGCGCAGTACCTGGGTTCTGGTCAATGTTCAGTTTGGCAACGGTCAATTTGCCCTGATATTCGTCAGCGATTTCATCCAGAATCGGAGCGATCATTTTACACGGCCCGCACCACTCTGCCCAGAAATCAACGAGGATAGCCCCGTCCGCTTTGAGTACATCCGTGTCAAAACTGTCGTCAGTCAGGTGAATAATTTTATCGCTCATATATAACTCCACAGGAATAAGCCTGGCGTGTTGGTGTAGCATTAACCAACGAGGTGCTGATGTTAACTTCGCCAACAAAGGTTGACTTTATTTCACCGGATACGCTTTCGTAAAGCAATAGTAAGCTGATATTCTACCACACTATGAGCAAAACACATTTAACAGAACAGAAGTTTTCCGACTTCGCCCTGCACCCACAGGTGGTTGAAGCCCTTGAAAAAAAAGGGTTTTATAATTGTACGCCCATTCAGGCACTGGCCCTTCCGCTAACGCTGGCGGGTCGTGACGTTGCAGGGCAGGCGCAAACCGGTACCGGGAAAACGATGGCGTTTCTGACGTCAACGTTTCATTATTTACTTTCTCATCCCGCGATCGACGATCGCAAGGTGAACCAGCCGCGCGCGCTGATCATGGCGCCGACGCGTGAATTAGCCGTACAAATTCACGCAGACGCGGAGCCGTTGGCGCAAGCGACAGGCTTAAAATTAGGCCTGGCTTACGGCGGCGATGGTTACGACAAGCAGCTTAAAGTGCTGGAAAGCGGCGTTGATATTCTTATTGGTACGACGGGCCGACTGATCGACTACGCCAAACAAAATCACATTAACCTCGGCGCCATTCAGGTCGTCGTACTCGACGAAGCCGATCGCATGTACGATTTGGGCTTTATTAAAGATATCCGCTGGCTGTTCCGTCGTATGCCGCCGGCTGCGCAGCGTCTGAACATGTTGTTCTCCGCCACCCTGTCTTATCGGGTTCGCGAGCTGGCGTTTGAACAGATGAACAACGCCGAATATGTTGAAGTGGAACCGGAGCAAAAGACCGGCCACCGCATTAAAGAAGAGCTTTTCTACCCCTCTAATGAAGAGAAAATGCGTTTACTGCAAACGCTGATCGAAGAAGAGTGGCCGGATCGCGCCATTATTTTCGCCAACACCAAGCATCGTTGCGAAGATATCTGGGGACATCTGGCGGCAGATGGCCATCGTGTTGGTCTGCTGACCGGCGACGTCGCGCAGAAAAAGCGCCTGCGGATTCTGGATGAGTTCACCCGCGGCGATCTGGATATTCTTGTGGCGACCGATGTCGCGGCGCGCGGGTTGCATATCCCCGCCGTAACGCACGTCTTTAACTACGATCTGCCAGACGATTGTGAAGACTATGTTCACCGTATCGGTCGTACCGGTCGCGCTGGCGCCAGTGGTCATTCCATCAGCCTGGCTTGCGAAGAGTATGCGCTGAATCTGCCCGCCATTGAGAGCTATATCGGCCACTCGATTCCGGTCAGCAAATACAATCCGGAAGCGCTCATGAACGATCTACCCAAGCCGTTGCGCCTGACGCGTTCGCGTCCTGGCAATGGTCCGCGCCGCGCTGGTGTTCCGCGTAATCGTCGTCGTTCAGGTTAAGAAAAGTTATGCCATACACAAAATCATTTAGCCTGTATCAAGGCGGCAAGAAAACAAATCCCGATGAGCTTAGGAAGAGTACGCAGCCAACACGGATACAGGTTGAAGGATGAAGTGTATGAATTCCACCTCGTTGTATGCCGCTATTGATCTCGGTTCCAATAGTTTTCATATGCTGGTCGTGCGCGAGGCGGCGGGAAGCATCCAAACGCTGACCCGAATAAAACGCAAGGTGCGTCTGGCCGCGGGTCTGAACAACGACAACCACCTTTCAGCCGAAGCGATGGAACGCGGCTGGCAATGCCTGCGTCTGTTTGCTGAACGTTTGCAGGATATCCCGCAGCCGCAAATCCGCGTGGTTGCCACCGCAACATTGCGTCTCGCCGTCAATGCAGGTGAATTTATCGCGAAAGCGCAGACTATCCTTGGTTGTCCGGTGCAGGTTATCAGCGGCGAAGAAGAGGCGCGGCTGATTTATCAGGGGGTCGCTCATACCACCGGCGGCGCAGATCAGCGACTGGTGGTGGATATCGGCGGCGCCAGCACTGAACTGGTTACCGGCACTGGCGCGCAAACCACGTCGCTGTTTAGCCTGTCGATGGGCTGCGTAACGTGGCTTGAACGCTATTTTAGCGATCGTAATCTGGCGCAAGAAAACTTTGATGATGCGGAGAAGGCCGCGCGCGATGTACTGCGTCCGGTCGCCGATGAACTGCGTTTTCATGGCTGGAAGGTCTGCGTGGGTGCCTCCGGCACCGTACAGGCATTGCAGGAAATCATGATGGCGCAGGGGATGGACGAGCGCATTACGCTTGCCAAACTGCAGCAGCTAAAACAACGTGCGATACAGTGCGGGCGTCTGGAAGAGCTGGAAATCGAGGGCCTGACGCTGGAGCGCGCGCTGGTTTTCCCAAGCGGGCTGGCTATTCTGATCGCGATATTTACCGAACTGAACATCCAGAGCATGACGCTGGCAGGCGGCGCGTTACGCGAAGGGCTGGTGTATGGGATGTTGCATCTGGCGGTAGATCAGGATATCCGCAGCCGCACGCTGCGAAACATTCAGCGTCGGTTTATCGTCGATACCGATCAGGCGAACCGCGTAGCGAAGCTGGCAGATAACTTCCTCAAACAGGTAGAAAATGCCTGGCATATTGAGCCTATCAGTCGTGAACTGTTGCTTAGCGCTTGCCAGTTGCATGAGATCGGTCTGAGCGTTGATTTTAAACAGGCGCCCTATCATGCCGCCTATTTAGTACGCCATTTGGATCTGCCTGGCTATACGCCCGCGCAGAAAAAGTTGCTCGCCACCCTCTTACTGAATCAGACCAATCCGGTCGATCTCTCTTCGCTTCATCAGCAAAACGCGGTACCGCCCCGTGTTGCGGAACAGCTATGCCGTTTGCTGCGCCTGGCGATTCTTTTTGCCGGTCGCCGTCGTGACGATCTGGTACCAGAAATTACGCTACAGGCGCTAAATGAAAATCTGACGTTAACCTTGCCTGGCGACTGGCTGGCGCATCACCCGCTGGGTAAAGAGTTGATTGATCAGGAAAGCCAGTGGCAAAGCTATGTACACTGGCCGCTGGACGTTCGCTAACCGTAGTTTGATTGCCGGATGACGCTTCGCTTATCCGGCCTACGATTTCGCTCGCTTTGCCGCCATCATGGCTTTCAGATTAGCCAGGTGACTTTGCCCTTTTTGCATTCGCTCCTCAGCGCTTACCACTTTGCGCTCCTGCTCCCAGATTAAATCATCCTGCGGCAGTTCTAACAGGAAGCGGCTGGGTTCCGGGCGCACCAGTTCCCCATACTGACGGCGCTCTTTACATAATGTAAAGGTGAGCTCTTTCTGCGCGCGAGTGATCCCGACATAGGCCAGCCGACGCTCTTCCTCAATATTATCCTCGTCAATACTGCTTTGATGCGGCAAAAATCCTTCTTCCATTCCCACCATATAGACATACGGGAATTCCAGTCCTTTCGACGCATGAAGCGTCATCAACTGTACCTGATCCAGCTCTTCTTCGCTCTCGCCGCGCTCCATCATATCGCGCAGCGTAAAGCGTGTAACCACCTGGGTCAGCGTCATCGGCTCATCAAGTTCGTTGCCTTCCAGCATCTCAGTCATCCAGCTAAAGAGCTGGTTAACGTTTTTCATACGCATTTCCGCCGCTTTGGGGCTCGGCGAGGTTTCGTACAACCAGGATTCATAGTCAATACCGTGGATGAGATCGCGCACGGCGGCGACAGGCTCGCGTTCGGCCAGACGCTGGATTTCCCCCAGCCAGTGGGTAAAACGCGTCAATGAATCGTAACCACGTCCGCTCAGCTTTTGGCTAAGTCCCATATCAAAGCTGGCGGTAAACAGGCTTTTATTACGCGTCATTGCCCATTCACCCAGTTTTTGCAGAGTGGCCGGACCGATTTCGCGTTTTGGCGTATTCACGATGCGCAGGAAAGCGCTGTCATCATCCGGGTTGGTCAACACCCGCAGGTAGGCCAGCAGGTCTTTAATCTCCGGACGGGAGAAGAATGAGGTGCCGCCGGAAATTTTGTACGGAATGCGGTTCTGCATGAGGAATTTTTCAAATACCCGCGACTGATGATTTCCGCGATACAGAATGGCGTAATCCTTATACTGGGTCTTGTTCACAAAGTGATGGGCAATCAGTTCGCCGGTAACGCGCTCAGCTTCATGCTCTTCATTGTTTGCGCTTAACACTTTGAGTTCCGCGCCGTAACCGAGCTCGGAAAAGAGGCGCTTTTCAAAAACGTGCGGATTGTTGGCGATGAGAATATTCGCCGCTTTCAGGATGCGGCCCGAAGAACGATAGTTTTGCTCCAGTTTAATCACCTGCAGCGCCGGAAAGTCCTGGCTCAGTAACACCAGGTTTTGCGGACGCGCCCCGCGCCAGGAGTAGATAGACTGATCGTCATCGCCTACGACCGTAAAGCGCGCGCGTTGCCCGACCAGCAGCTTAACCAACTCATACTGGCTGGTGTTAGTATCCTGATATTCATCCACCAGCAGATAACGAATTTTATTCTGCCAGCGCTCGCGCACCTCATCATTGCGTTGCAGCAGCAGCGTCGGCAGCAAAATCAAATCATCAAAATCGAGAACGTTGCATGCCTTCATATGGGCGTCATAAAGCCCGTAGCAGTGAGCAAAAATACGATCGCGTTCACCTTTCGCCCCGGCCGCCGCCTGCGCAGGCGTTTTGAGATCGTTTTTCCAGTTGGAGATCGTGGAGATCAGCTGTTGCAACAGAACCTTGTCGTCTTCGATCAGGCCTTCGGTCAGCTCTTTGAGCAAGGCGACCTGGTCGGTATCGTCAAACAATGAAAAGTTCGATTTCATCCCCAGCGCAGCGTACTCGCGCTTAATAATATCCAGCCCTAGCGTATGAAAGGTGGAGATCATCAAACCGCGCGCTTCCTTACGGCCGAGCGTCTGCCCGACGCGTTCTTTCATCTCACGCGCGGCCTTGTTGGTAAACGTCACCGCCGCAATATGCCGGGCCTGATAGCCGCATCCGCGGATCAGGTGGGCGATTTTATTGGTAATTACGCGAGTTTTACCAGAACCCGCTCCTGCCAGCACCAGGCAGGGTCCGGTGACGAATTCGACAGCGTGTTGTTGGCCGGGATTTAAACGCATGGGAATAGTGCTCAATCTTCGAACGGGGGAGGGATTGTAGCAGAAAGCGAGGCCCAGAGAAGACCAGGCTGCTTTTTCAGGCAGCCTGGAAAAGGTCAATCAGCAGGCTCTGGCGGCAAGCGGCGTATAGCCATTACGCTGTGCGCTCTTGATCCAACTGTAAGAACCCCCGTCAGCAGAACATACTCAAGCGACATCGCATAAACGCCCTGTACTGCATGATTTCCAACGGGCAGTATTTGAGTAATTCATAGAGCACTGGGTCGCGTACGACCTGGCGTAGCCCTAAAAGCCAGTCGTCTGGAAATTCTGCGTTTTTCATTATGTTCATGGTATCTCGCCCCTTGTCAGAAAGGACAGGACCGCCGTCCCGCACATCCGAAATACGCCCGCTAAAAATGCCGCTTATCTCCCGGTTCATTAAATCAGGCGGGACATCTGTCCTGCAATGGCGAAGAGTATATGTCTGACGGCCTAAGGAGTGATAAAGTGACGGCCAATCTTTGCGACGTGAGAACACAATAATGGCAAAAATGGCAGCAGCACTGCATATCCTTGTAAAAGAAGAGAAACTGGCTTTAGATCTTCTGGAGCAAATTAAAAACGGCGGCGATTTTGAGAAGCTGGCGAAGAAGCATTCTATCTGCCCATCCGGTAAAAAAGGCGGTCATTTAGGCGAATTTCGTCAGGGCCAGATGGTTCCGGCATTCGATAAAGTAGTCTTTTCCTGCCCGGTACTGGAGCCAACCGGCCCGCTGCATACTCAGTTCGGTTACCACATCATTAAAGTATTGTATCGCAAATAAAAAGCCGGGTAGCGGCTACGCCTTACCCGGCCTACATCGTCTGCTTGATTTTGTAGGTCGGGTAAGCGCTAGCGCCACCCGACAAGGTATATCAACCCGCTACCGCAATACGCTTCATATCCGTCATATAGCCGCGCAGTTTCTTACCTACCTGCTCAATCGCATGACTACGAATCGCGTCGTTCACGTCGCGAAGCTGTGCGTTGTCTACCGCGCCTTCCGGGATAGCACTACCCAGATCGCCCGGTTGCAATTCCGCCATAAACGGTTTCAGCAGCGGTACGCAAGCGTAAGAGAACAGGTAGTTACCGTATTCTGCGGTATCGGAAATAACCACGTTCATTTCATACAAGCGCTTACGGGCGATGGTGTTGGCGATCAGCGGCAGCTCGTGCAGTGATTCGTAGTAAGCGGACTCTTCGATGATGCCGGAATCGACCATGGTTTCGAACGCCAGCTCAACGCCCGCTTTCACCATCGCAATCATCAGCACGCCTTTATCGAAGTACTCCTGCTCGCCGATTTTACCTTCAAACTGCGGCGCGGTTTCGAACGCGGTTTTACCGGTCTCTTCACGCCAGGTCAGCAGTTTCTTATCGTCGTTAGCCCAGTCAGCCATCATGCCGGAAGAGAATTCGCCGGAGATGATGTCATCCATGTGTTTCTGGAACAGCGGCGCCATGATCTCTTTCAATTGCTCAGACAGCGCGTAAGCACGCAGTTTCGCCGGGTTAGACAGACGGTCCATCATCAGAGTGATGCCGCCCTGCTTCAGCGCTTCGGTGATGGTTTCCCAGCCGAACTGAATCAGTTTTTCCGCGTATGCCGGGTCGGTGCCTTCTGCCACCAGCTTGTCGAAGCACAGCAGAGAACCGGCCTGCAACATACCGCACAGAATGGTCTGCTCGCCCATCAGGTCGGATTTCACTTCCGCCACGAAAGAAGATTCCAGTACGCCCGCACGGTGACCGCCGGTGGCCGCCGCCCAGGCTTTCGCAATCGCCATACCTTCGCCTTTCGGATCGTTTTCCGGGTGAACGGCGATCAGCGTCGGCACGCCGAAACCACGTTTGTACTCTTCACGCACTTCGGTACCCGGGCATTTCGGCGCTACCATCACCACGGTGATGTCTTTACGGATCTGCTCGCCCACTTCCACGATGTTGAAGCCGTGGGAGTAGCCCAGCGCCGCGCCGTCTTTCATCAGCGGCTGTACAGAACGCACCACGTCGGAGTGCTGTTTGTCTGGAGTAAGATTAACCACCAGGTCCGCCTGCGGGATCAGCTCTTCGTAGGTACCCACTTTGAAGCCGTTTTCGGTCGCTTTACGCCAGGAAGCACGCTTCTCAGCAATGGCTTCTTTACGCAGGGCGTAGGAAATATCCAGACCGGAGTCACGCATGTTCAGGCCCTGGTTCAGCCCCTGAGCGCCACAGCCGACGATGACCACTTTTTTACCCTGCAGGTAGCTCGCGCCATCGGCGAATTCGTCGCGGCCCATAAAGCGACATTTACCCAGCTGCGCCAGCTGCTGGCGCAGATTCAGTGTATTAAAGTAGTTAGCCATGATGGTGTACTCCGTGATGTTGTGTTGTCGCGCTTATTGTTCGGTTTACAGATTGCTATCTGTGTGAATGAACCCACATTACAACAGGAAATTTATTGCGGAAATTGATATATTCACAACGTTATGTTGCGGTTTATGCAACGTCAAAAACCGGAGGTCTGTCTGTGGATTTACGCGATCTAAAAACCTTCCTGCATCTGGCGGAAAGCCGCCACTTTGGCCGCAGCGCGCGGGCGATGCACGTCAGCCCCTCCACGCTCTCCCGGCAGATCCAGCGGCTGGAAGAAGATCTCGGCCAGCCGCTGTTTGTGCGTGATAACCGCACGGTCACGCTGACCGAAGCGGGTGAAGAGCTGCGAGTGTTTGCCCAACAGACACTTTTGCAATATCAGCAGTTGCGCCATACCCTCGATCAGCAGGGGCCGTCCCTTTCCGGCGAACTGCATATTTTCTGCTCGGTGACCGCGGCATACAGTCATCTGCCGCCGATCCTCGACCGTTTTCGCGCCGAACACCCTTCTGTTGAAATCAAATTGACGACCGGAGACGCTGCCGATGCGATGGAAAAGGTGGTAACGGGAGAAGCGGACCTGGCAATCGCCGGCAAACCAGAAACGCTGCCCGGCGCGGTGGCGTTTTCGATGCTGGAAAATCTGGCGGTGGTGCTGATCGCCCCGGCGCTGCCCTGCCCGGTGCGTAATCAGGTTTCGGTTGATAAGCCCGACTGGTCGACGGTGCCGTTTATCATGGCCGATCAGGGGCCGGTACGCCGCCGCATTGAGCTGTGGTTTCGCCGCCATAAAATCAGCAATCCGCAGATTTACGCCACCGTCGGCGGTCATGAAGCGATGGTCTCAATGGTGGCGCTGGGCTGCGGCGTGGCGCTGCTGCCGGAAGTGGTGCTGGAAAACAGCCCGGAACCAGTGCGCAATCGGGTGATGATTTTAGAGCGCAGCGACGAAAAAACGCCGTTTGAACTGGGCGTCTGCGCGCAAAAAAAGCGGCTGCATGAGCCGCTAATTGATGCGTTCTGGAAGATTTTACCGAATTAGTTTTACGGTCCTACCATTACCCGAACAGGCTTCCCAATACGGCTAAGTATATTCACCAGAGCATCAATGGTGAATTTGCTGCATTTCTTGTTGACGACATCAGAAACGCGCGGTCGGGATATATGCAAAACTGTAGCAACCTCGGCTTGCTTCATCTGGTTTCGCGTAATCCAGAGGGTAATTTCTTCCATGAGCTGTTCTTTAATGGCTAACGTGTTTTCGATTTCACTCAGGGAATCAGCGTAAAACTTTTCTGCGTCCTGCTTATGAAACCCCAAATCAGCAAAAACATTACCGCCAGATGGCGTCACATGGCGAATATCACTATCAGTTTTGGCAATCACAAGCTGTTTCTCCGTTGTTGCACCAGCCGGTTATAACGCGTTCTGGCGATGTTTTTATCGTGCTGACTGGTTTGTTGCGTCTGTTTTTGGAAACTATGCAAAACGTAGAGTGCTTCTTCAAACTTAGCGACATACATAACGCGATAGATACCATTGTTGTCACGAATCCGAATTTCATTTACCCCAGTCCCAATTTCTGAAAACGGTTTCCAGTCATCCGGTTCAATTCCATATTGAATTTTATGAAGCTGATAACCGACTGCTTTACGTACCGTTATGGGAAAAGCCAGGAGATCCTCCAGAGAAGATCCCACTCATCGAATTTCTTTTTCATTGGAGAGAGCTCGGGTGAGTAACATAACATCCTTGTGTATAAAATTTTATACATTGTTTTTAACAGGTGCGAGTGATGGCGGTGCTAACGATATGGTGAGCCGAGTTTCACCACAAGCAGATTGGGCGCCTTCTGGAAAACGTCTCGCAAAATTAAATGAGTGGATGCTCCGGACTGGCAGAAAAGCCCAATAACTGAGGGAAGATCATATCTGGATATCAGGCCCACTTTACTTTGTGGGCCTGAAAAACTAAACGCTGAATTAACCCGCCAGAAAGAACCGGAACGCCGGGTTATTGCTCTCATCATGGCATTCATAGCCCAGCTCATGCAGCCGGGTTTCGAAATCCGGCTCATGATCGCCTAACTCGAACGCCGCCAGCACGCGGCCATAATCGGTACCGTGGCTGCGGTAATGGAATAACGAAATATTCCAGTGCGTGCCAAGCGTATGCAGGAATTTGAGCAACGCACCGGGCGACTCCGGAAATTCGAAACTATACAAACGCTCCTGTAATGGCTTGGAGGGGCGTCCGCCGACCATATAGCGCACATGCAGCTTCGCCATTTCATCGTCGGAGAGATCCACTACGCTATAACCGCCGTCGCACAGTTGGGTGATAATCTCTTTTCGCTCCTCCAGCCCCTGACTGACGCGGACGCCGACAAAAATACAGGCATTTTTCGCGTCGGCAAAACGGTAGTTAAATTCGGTGACCATACGCCCGCCAAGCAACTGGCAGAATTTGAGGAAGCTCCCTTTTTCTTCCGGAATGGTCACCGCCAGTAGCGCTTCGCGCTGTTCCCCCAGCTCGCAGCGTTCAGACACATAGCGCAAGCCGTGGAAGTTGACGTTGGCGCCGGAAAGGACGTGCGCCAGGCGTTCGCCGCGAATATTGTGCTGGGCGATATATTTTTTCATCCCCGCCAGCGCCAGCGCGCCGGACGGCTCCGCCACCGCACGCACATCTTCAAACAGATCTTTCATCGCCGCGCAGATAGCGTCGCTATCGACTGTAATAATGTCGTCGAGATATTCCTGGCACAGGCGGAAGGTTTCGTCGCCGATGCGTTTTACCGCCACGCCTTCAGCAAATAACCCAACGCGCGGGAGATCCACTGGATGACCTGCTTCCAACGCCGCTTTCAGGCAGGCGGAATCCTCCGCTTCGACGGCAATCACTTTGATTTGCGGCATCAATTGTTTGATCAGTACCGCTACGCCCGCCGCCAGGCCGCCACCACCAACCGGCACAAAGACACGATCGAGATGCGAATCCTGCTGAAGCAGCTCCAGCGCCAGCGTGCCCTGCCCGGCGATCACCATTGGGTGATCAAACGGCGGCACCCAGGTAAAACCCTGCTGCTGCGCCAGTTCAATAGCTTTCGCTTTCGCTTCATCAAAATTAGCGCCGTGCAACAGCACTTCGCCGCCAAAACCGCGTACCGCATCGACTTTAATATCCGCCGTTGCTTTTGGCATGACGATCAGAGACTTCACGCCAAGCCGTGCGGAGGAGAACGCCACGCCCTGTGCATGGTTCCCCGCCGACGCGGTAATCACGCCGTGGGCTTTTTGTTCTTCGGTCAATCCGGCCATCATCGCGTAAGCGCCGCGCAGCTTAAAGCTATGTACCGGCTGCCGGTCTTCGCGTTTGACGAGAATAACGTTGTCCAGACGTGACGAGAGCTTTTCCATTTTTTGCAGCGGCGTCACCTGTGCCGCTTCGTATACTGGCGCGCGTAGCACCGCGCGCAGATACTCCGCCCCTTCCGGCGCGACTGACAGAGGTTGAGATTCCGCCATCATCAACCTCCCAGTTTCGATTTATCGCGCACCGCGCCTTTATCGGCGCTGGTCGCCAGGCTGGCGTAGGCACGCAGGGCAAACGAAACCTGACGCTGACGATTTTTCGGCGTCCAGGCTTTGTCGCCACGAGCTTCTTGCGCCTCGCGGCGTGCGGCGATTTCAGCCTCGCTCAACTGCAACTGAATGCTGCGGTTCGGGATATCAATCGCAATAGTGTCGCCATCTTCAATCAACGCAATAGTGCCGCCGCTGGCCGCTTCCGGCGAGACGTGGCCGATGGAAAGACCCGAAGTACCGCCGGAGAAACGCCCATCAGTGATGAGCGCGCAGGCTTTGCCCAGCCCCATCGACTTCAGGAAACTGGTCGGATAGAGCATTTCCTGCATTCCCGGCCCGCCTTTCGGCCCTTCGTAGCGGATAACGACTACATCGCCTTCCACTACTTTGCCGCCGAGAATCGCCTCTACCGCGTCGTCCTGGCTTTCATACACTTTAGCCGGGCCGGTAAATTTAAGGATGCTGTCATCCACGCCTGCGGTTTTCACAATGCAGCCGTTTTCGGCGAAGTTGCCATACAGCACCGCCAGACCGCCGTCTTTGCTATAGGCATATTCCAGCGAGCGGATGCAACCCGCTGCGCGGTCGTCATCCAGCGAATCCCAGCGACAATCCTGCGAGAACGCCTGGGTAGTACGGATACCGGCAGGGCCAGCACGGAACATTTTTTTAACCGCTTCGTCCTGCGTAATCGTGATGTCGTACTGTTCCAGCGTTTGTGGCAGCGTCAGGCCTAATACGTTTTTCACGTTGCGGTTCAGCAGCCCGGCGCGATCCAGCTCGCCTAAAATGCCCAGCACACCGCCGGCACGGTGAACGTCTTCCATATGGTATTTCTGGGTACTTGGCGCCACTTTACACAACTGCGGCACCTTGCGGGACAGCTTGTCGATATCACTCATGGTGAAGTCGATTTCCGCTTCTTGCGCCGCCGCCAGTAGATGCAGAACGGTATTGGTCGAACCGCCCATCGCAATATCCAGCGTCATCGCATTCTCAAACGCCGCCTTGTTGGCAATGCTTCGTGGCAGTGCGCTTTCGTCATCCTGCTCGTAATAGCGTTTAGTCAGTTCAACAATCCGCTTACCGGCATTGAGGAACAACTGCTTCCGGTCAGCATGGGTCGCCAGCAGCGAACCGTTGCCCGGCTGCGACAGGCCCAGCGCTTCGGTCAGGCAATTCATGGAGTTAGCGGTAAACATGCCGGAGCAGGAGCCGCAGGTTGGACAGGCGGAGCGTTCAACCTGGTTACTTTGATCGTCAGAGACTTTCGGGTCCGCGCCCTGAATCATGGCATCAACCAGATCGAGCTTGATGATCTGATCGGACAGTTTGGTTTTCCCGGCTTCCATCGGTCCGCCGGAAACAAAGATCACCGGAATATTCAGGCGCAGCGAGGCCATGAGCATCCCTGGGGTGATTTTGTCGCAGTTGGAGATACACACCATCGCGTCAGCGCAGTGAGCGTTCACCATGTACTCCACGGAGTCGGCGATCAGCTCGCGCGACGGCAGTGAATAGAGCATACCCCCGTGCCCCATGGCGATCCCGTCATCCACGGCAATAGTGTTGAACTCTTTCGCCACACCGCCGGAAGCTTCAATCTGTTCGGCGACCAGCTTACCGAGATCGCGCAGATGAACGTGACCCGGCACAAACTGAGTGAATGAGTTCACCACGGCGATAATCGGTTTGCCAAAATCACTGTCGGTCATTCCGGTGGCGCGCCACAGCGCGCGGGCACCCGCCATATTACGACCATGGGTGGTGGTGGCGGAACGGTACTTAGGCATGCTTTATTTACTCCCCATCTTTTCCCTTCATACTTCACGCCACAGGTGCGTTGGCTGCCTCACTCACCCCAGTCACTTACTACAGTAAGCTCCTGGGGATTCGCTGCGTTGCCGCCTTCCTGTGACGCAAATTATTTTGGGAAAATATTAATTTTATTTATTATGAATTTACCGGATCCAACCAGCCCCATTTATCCTCGGTTTCTCCAGTGAAGAGACCAAAGAAGGCTTGTTGAATACGCTTGGTAACAGGGCCGCAACGGCCTTCACCTACCTGGATACCATCAACGCTGCGTACCGGAGTAATTTCTGCCGCGGTTCCGGACATAAACACTTCGTCGGCCAGATACAGCGATTCACGGGACAGCACCTGCTCGCGCACTTCAATACCCAGCTCTTTCGCCAGTTTGATGATCGCGTCGCGAGTAATGCCTGGCAGCGCGGAAGAGGTAAACGGCGGAGTAAACAGCACGCCATCTTTTACCTCAAACAGGTTTTCGCCTGCGCCTTCGGAGATATAGCCGTTTACATCCAGGGCGATGCCTTCCTGATAGCCGTGGCGGCGCGCTTCGCTACCCACCAGCAGTGAGGAAAGATAGTTACCGCCCGCTTTCGCGGCGGTTGGAATGGTGTTCGGCGCAGCGCGATTCCAGGAAGAAACCATCGCATCGATCCCCTGATCCAGCGCTTCGGCGCCCAGGTATGCCCCCCACGGGAACGCGGCGATGATGACGTCAGTGGTGTATCCCGGGGGCGGGTTAACGCCCATACCGACATCGCCGACAAATACCAACGGACGGATATAGGCGCTGGTCAGATTATTTTTACGAATTACGTCGCGGCAGGCTTCCATCAGCTCATCAATGCTCTGGGAAACCGGAAAACGATAAATTTTTGCTGAGTCGCGCAGGCGCTGCATATGTTCACGATGACGAAACACTACCGGGCCTTTGTGAGAGTCGTAGCACCGAATCCCTTCAAATACCGACGTACCGTAGTGCAGCGCGTGAGACATTACGTGAACCTTCGCGTCTTCCCAGCGCACCATCTCGCCATTGAACCAAATGTAATCAGCTTTTTTCGTCGTCATTTTTCTTCCTTTTGCGCTCAGGCGCGGATTTGTTGTGATGTGGCAGCGCTCTGGCAGATTGCGACATGCGCAACATCTACCAGTTTACTTAACTGACTAAACAGTAAGTCGACCGACCGGGGACTGGCAACGGTCAATTCAATATTTATATTCTGCGCATCGGTCGCGGCTTCCATATTCATGGAGCACACCTGAAAACCACGATGGCGTACCACGCGTAAAACACGTTCTAAGGTTTCTGGATTAAAGCGTGCCGATACATTGACCTGATGTTGCATCATGATAATTTCTCCAGCATTTCAGAGTTACTGGCGCCAGGCGGCACCAACGGCCAGACATTTTCAAGTTCGTCGATTGAGACGTGAAGCAGGTACGGCCCTTCGCTTGCCAACATAGTGTCAAGTGCCGCTTCAACCTGGTCTTTACGAGTAATGTGCTGGCCTGGAATGCCGAAGGCGCTGGCCAGCATGAGGAAATCGGGGTTATCGGTCAGGGTGGTTTCGCTATATCGCTCCTGGAAAAACAGTTGCTGCCATTGTCGAACCATCCCTAACCGCTGGTTGTCGAGTAAGACTATCTTCAACGGTAACTGCTTGCGTTTTACGGTGCCCAACTCCTGAACATTCATCATGAAGGAGCCGTCACCGGAGATACAGATAACGGTATCATTCGGTCGCGCTACCTGTGCGCCAACGGCCGCCGGTAAGCCGAATCCCATCGTCCCCAGACCGCTGGAGGTGATGAAGTTCTCCGGGCGGGTGTAAGTCATATGCTGGGCTGACCACATCTGATGCTGCCCCACATCCGTCGTCACCACGCTGTCTGCGGGTTTGCGTTCCGACAATTGCTTCAACAACAACGGCGCATAGATAGTCTCGCCAGGATGGTCATAGCGCCAGGCGTGTTCTGCGCGCAGCTCTGCACAGGACTGACGCCATGCGTCGATCTTCAGCGGTTGCTGTAATGCCGGCAACAGCGAATTTAAATCTCCCTGCAACGCGACGTGTGCCTGACGCAGTTTGTTCATTTCCGCCGGGTCGATATCCATATGGATTACGCTGGCGTTCGGCGCAAACGTATTCAGCTTACCGGTCACCCGGTCATCAAAACGTGCACCCACTGCGATCAGTAAATCACACTCTTGCACCGCGAAATTAGCCGCTTTAGTACCGTGCATTCCCAGCATGCCCAGATAGTACGGATAATCAGCTTCAACAGCCCCCAGCCCTTTCAGCGTGCAGGTAACTGGCATTTGCGTTACCGCGATAAATTTACGCAGCGCCGGAACCGCCTGCGCCATACCAACACCACCGCCGACGTACAGCATGGGTTTTTTCGCCTGTTCCAGCATCTGGCGCGCCTGTTCCACATCAGCCTGCGAGAATGTCGCTTCGTTAGCAACGGTAGTGAACCAGGGCTCCAGCGCTCCGCTGGCTAACTGGATATCTTTCGGGATATCCACCAGAACCGGGCCAGGACGGCCAGCGTTGGCGACTTCAAAAGCCTCCGCCATGATGCGCGGCAACTCTGCCAGCGACTGCACCAGGAAGCTGTGTTTGGTACAAGCCAGCGACAGGCCTAACACATCCACCTCCTGGAACGCATCGGTGCCGATGAACGGGGCGGAAACCTGACCCGTGATCGCGACGACGGGGACCGAATCTAACAACGCATCCGCCAGGCCAGTGATCAGGTTAGTGGCACCAGGGCCGGAAGTGGCGATACAAACACCGGTTTTGCCGGTAGAACGGGCATAACCGATTGCCGCCATTGCGGCACCCTGCTCGTGTCGGCACAACAAATGCTCCACACCACCGTCATACAACGCGTCGTAAACCGGCATAATTGCGCCACCAGGATAACCAAATACGGTTTTCACCCCCTGCGCTCGCAAAGCATGTACCACCCACTGTGCCCCGTTCATAGTTACATCCCCGTCGTAAATCTTGAGAAACAGAATTTTATGCTGTTATTCACGCTCTGCTCCTCGCTTAAGTTTTTCAGGCCAAAAAAAACCCCCGGACCTTTCGGTGCGGGGGTCTTAGTTCGTTAAGGCTTGATTTCTAAGCCTTTCCTCGTCCAAGTGCAGCCCCGCACGGTGGGATAATAATCACCACCACGCTAATCACGACCAGGCTAATCACTCGTAGAAGGGCTGTCATTTTTGTCTATTCTTGCATCTTGTTCGAAGGAATACCTAAAGAGTTACCATAGGTTTTGCCAATAGCACAAGATATTTTTTTAACCACGTTTCAGATAATGCAGGTGAATGCCTACAAGGGCTTTGTTTTTTATAAGAAAAATTAGCAACTGAAAAATTTTCACGTTTTCCTCCCCCTTTTGGCGCACTCTACACCCTGTTTTCCTTCTTTTCGCTTCTGCGAGCGTTCTTCCAGTTTGATGTTTCTTGCCTGAAAATGACGCCAAAATTCAGGAAGCGGCCGCTAAAAAACAAAAAGTCAGTAATTCGATTTTCTCTTCTATTCCGCATAATCCACGTAACAGGAGGGATTATGTCACTGGCGATTGTTCATACCCGCGCCGCACTTGGCGTCAATGCGCCGCCTATCACTATAGAGGTGCATATCAGTAATGGATTACCGGGACTAACCATGGTTGGCCTACCGGAAACCACGGTAAAAGAGGCGCGTGACCGGGTACGTAGTGCGATTATTAATAGCGGATATGAATTTCCGGCTAAAAAAATAACCATTAACCTTGCTCCAGCCGATCTACCGAAAGAGGGCGGAAGGTATGACCTGCCTATTGCTGTTGCGCTTCTGGCCGCGTCTGAGCAGCTTACAGCGTCGAATCTTGAGGCATATGAGCTGGTGGGTGAGTTAGCGCTTACAGGCGCATTACGCGGCGTTCCTGGCGCAATATCAAGTGCAACGGAAGCCATCAAGGCCGGCAGAAATATTATCGTCGCAACAGAGAACGCGGCGGAGGTTGGGCTTATCAGCAAAGAAGGATGTTTTATCGCCGATCATCTACAAACCGTCTGCGCCTTTCTGGAAGGGAAACACGCCCTGGAAAGACCTTTAGCTCAGGATATGGCATCGCCTACCGCAACTGCCGATCTTCGCGATGTGATCGGTCAGGAGCAGGGTAAACGCGGCCTGGAGATTACAGCGGCAGGGGGACATAATCTGCTATTGATCGGCCCGCCGGGTACGGGTAAAACCATGCTGGCCAGTCGACTAAGCGGGATTCTTCCACCATTAAGCAATGAAGAGGCGTTGGAAAGCGCCGCGATCCTCAGTCTGGTTAATGCCGATACGGTACAAAAACGATGGCAGCAACGTCCCTTTCGCTCACCTCATCATAGCGCCTCACTTACTGCTATGGTCGGCGGCGGCGCAATACCCGCACCGGGAGAGATATCGCTGGCGCACAACGGAATTTTGTTCCTTGATGAATTGCCTGAATTTGAACGACGCACACTGGATGCGCTACGTGAACCTATAGAATCCGGTCAAATTCATTTATCCCGTACCAGAGCGAAAATAACGTATCCTGCCAGGTTCCAGTTAATCGCCGCAATGAATCCCAGCCCGACCGGACATTATCAGGGAAACCATAATCGCTGCACGCCAGAACAGACACTACGTTACCTTAATCGGTTGTCAGGCCCGTTTCTTGATCGTTTTGACCTTTCGCTTGAGATACCGCTTCCACCGCCCGGGATTCTTAGCCAACACGCCTCAAAGGGTGAGAGCAGCGCTACGGTAAAAAAGCGGGTCATCGCCGCCCATGAACGGCAGTACCGACGCCAGAAGAAGTTAAACGCGCGTCTGGAGGGTCGCGAAATCCAAAAATATTGTGTTTTGCATCACGATGACGCTCGCTGGCTTGAAGACACGCTGGTGCATCTTGGATTATCCATTCGCGCCTGGCAGCGTTTACTAAAAGTGGCCAGAACCATTGCCGACATAGAACTGGCTGACCAGATCTCGCGCCAGCATTTGCAGGAGGCGGTAAGCTATCGGGCGATAGACAGGTTGTTAATTCATTTGCAAAAGCTGCTGGCGTAAAAAAAGGGCATTACGCCCTTTTTATTAATCATCAGCTTCGGTGTAGTCTTCTGCGCCTTCAACTTGCGGCTTGCCGCCAGACAAGGTGTGGAAGCGTTTTGGACGCTTGATACGCGTCATATACTTGGACCACACGCGTTCTGCATCCGTTACCGGCTCGCGTTCACCGCGGCATACCGCTACAAACAGCTTCTCTTCTTCAGTCACAGGCTCACGCTTGCCAAGATCCAGATCATTAAAGGCATGACCATGACGCTCAAGCAGTTGTGCCTCTTTAATCGTGAAATCACCGTGACGAGAGAATCCACGTGGATAATGTTTATTGTCAAAATATCGATTAGTCGTCGTAAAGCTTTCCGCCATCCTGCACGCTCCTAATTCTTTGTCTGAGCTATTTATGGCGCGGAGTATTAGTTACGCTTGACAGAGTGTAAAACAAAACATTTAAATCATAACGACAAATAATTTTGTGGAGAGCACAGTGGATACGGAATTGTTAAAAACTTTCCTGGAAGTTAGCCGGACACGCCATTTCGGGCGGGCCGCAGAAGCACTTTACCTGACGCAATCCGCGGTGAGCTTTCGTATCAGGCAACTGGAGAATCAACTGGGCGTAAACCTTTTTACGCGGCACAGAAACAATATCCGTTTAACCACAGCTGGCGAAAAACTTTTACCGTATGCGGAAACGCTGATGAATACGTGGCAGGCGGCACGTAAAGAGGTGGCGCATACCTCACGTCATAACGAGTTTTCCATCGGCGCCAGCGCGTCTTTATGGGAGTGTATGCTTAACGCCTGGCTGGGTCGACTGTACCAACTACAGGAGCCGCAAAGCGGCCTGCAATTCGAAGCCAGAATCGCTCAACGGCAATCGCTTGTGAAGCAACTTCATGAACGCCAGCTTGATCTCCTCATTACTACCGAAGCGCCCAAAATGGATGAGTTCAGCAGTCAGCTGTTAGGGCACTTCACTTTGGCGTTATATTGCAGCAGCCCTGCCCGTAAGAAATCAGAACTCAATTATCTGCGGCTGGAGTGGGGACCAGACTTCCAACAGCATGAAACCGGGCTGATCGCAGCAGATGAAGTGCCGGTATTAACAACCAGCTCAGCCGAACTCGCCCGACAGCAGCTTAGCGCATTAAATGGCTGTAGCTGGCTTCCTGTAAACTGGGCAAATGAAAAGGGCGGATTACATACCGTTGCCGACAGCGCAACGCTTTCACGGCCGCTATACGCCATTTGGCTGCAAAACAGCGATAAATACTCGCTGATCTGCGATCTGTTAAAAACGGATGTGCTGGATGAACAATGAAAATGATGAAAAGAAAAAGAAGGGAACTTACGATTACCTGACCAGGTAATCAGGTAATTTTAGGCAAAAAAAAATCCTTAGCAGATGCTAAGGATTATTTCTGGCAGGGGCGGAGAGACTCGAACTCCCAACACCCGGTTTTGGAGACCGGTGCTCTACCAATTGAACTACGCCCCTAATTAGGGTGGCGGAACGGACGGGACTCGAACCCGCGACCCCCTGCGTGACAGGCAGGTATTCTAACCAA
>NZ_JBKFRY010000018.1:0-81334 GCF_046569105.1 Salmonella sp. 741265073_HBA
ATCCGGACTACGACGCACTTTATGAGGTCCGCTTGCTCTCGCGAGGTCGCTTCTCTTTGTATGCGCCATTGTAGCACGTGTGTAGCCCTGGTCGTAAGGGCCATGATGACTTGACGTCATCCCCACCTTCCTCCAGTTTATCACTGGCAGTCTCCTTTGAGTTCCCGGCCTGACCGCTGGCAACAAAGGATAAGGGTTGCGCTCGTTGCGGGACTTAACCCAACATTTCACAACACGAGCTGACGACAGCCATGCAGCACCTGTCTCACAGTTCCCGAAGGCACCAATCCATCTCTGGAATGTTCTGTGGATGTCAAGACCAGGTAAGGTTCTTCGCGTTGCATCGAATTAAACCACATGCTCCACCGCTTGTGCGGGCCCCCGTCAATTCATTTGAGTTTTAACCTTGCGGCCGTACTCCCCAGGCGGTCTACTTAACGCGTTAGCTCCGGAAGCCACGCCTCAAGGGCACAACCTCCAAGTAGACATCGTTTACGGCGTGGACTACCAGGGTATCTAATCCTGTTTGCTCCCCACGCTTTCGCACCTGAGCGTCAGTCTTTGTCCAGGGGGCCGCCTTCGCCACCGGTATTCCTCCAGATCTCTACGCATTTCACCGCTACTCCTGGAATTCTACCCCCCTCTACAAGACTCAAGCCTGCCAGTTTCGAATGCAGTTCCCAGGTAGCGCCCGGGGATTTCACATCCGACTTGACAGACCGCCTGCGTGCGCTTTACGCCCAGTAAATCCGATTAACGCTTGCACCCTCCGTATTACCGCGGCTGCTGGCACGGAGATAGCCGGTGCTTCTTCTGCGGGTAACGTCAATTGCTGCGGTTATTAACCACAACACCTTCCTCCCCGCTGAAAGTACTTTACAACCCGAAGGCCTTCTTCATACACGCGGCATGGCTGCATCAGGCTTGCGCCCATTGTGCAATATTCCCCACTGCTGCCTCCCGTAGGAGTCTGGACCGTGTCTCAGTTCCAGTGTGGCTGGTCATCCTCTCAGACCAGCTAGGGATCGTCGCCTTGGTGAGCCGTTACCTCACCAACAAGCTAATCCCATCTGGGCACATCTGATGGCAAGAGGCCCGAAGGTCCCCCTCTTTGGTCTTGCGACGTTATGCGGTATTAGCCACCGTTTCCAGTAGTTATCCCCCTCCATCAGGCAGTTTCCCAGACATTACTCACCCGTCCGCCACTCGTCAGCAAAGCAGCAAGCTGCTTCCTGTTACCGTTCGACTTGCATGTGTTAGGCCTGCCGCCAGCGTTCAATCTGAGCCATGATCAAACTCTTCAATTTAAAAGTTTGATGCTCAAAGAATTAAACTTCGTAATGAATTACGTGTTCACTCTTGAGACTTGGTATTCATTTTTCGTCTTGCGACGTCAAGAATCCGTATCTTCGAGTGCCCACACAGATTGTCTGATAAATTGTTAAAGAGCAGTGCCGCTTCGCTTTTTCTCAGCGGCGCGGGGTGTGCATATTACGCTTTCCCGCTTCAGAGTCAAGCGTTTATTTTCGCTTTTCTCCGTGAGGTTCTGGTCTGAACCCCGCTGACCCGGCGGCCTGTATGCCGTTGTTCCGTGTCAGTGGTGGCGCATTATAGGGAGTTATTTCTGCCTGACAAGAGGAAATTTAAAATAATTTTCTGAGTGTCTCTTTTTTCATCAATGGCGTGCTTAACGTGCCATAAAATAAGCAAATTGCCGTTATTGCAACTGCAATCACACTTCCAGGTGGCATACTAATAACCAAACGAAAGAGAAAGGAAGAACATTCATGCCTTTAAGCGCACAACAATTAGCCGCACAGAAAAATCTATCCTATGTTCTGGCTGAAAAGCTGGCGCAGCGGATATTAAAGGGTGACTACGCCCCCGGTACAATTCTTCCCGGCGAAATAGAACTGGGCGAGCAGTACGGCGTAAGTCGAACGGCAGTTCGCGAAGCGGTGAAAACATTGACGGCTAAAGGTATGGTGCTACCCCGTCCGCGCATTGGTACGCGGGTGATGCCGCAGGGAAACTGGAACTTTCTGGATCAAGAGCTGCTGACCTGGTGGATGACGGAAGAAAATTTTCATCAGGTGGTGGATCATTTTCTGGTGATGCGTATTAGCCTGGAGCCGCAAGCCTGCCTGCTGGCGGCGACTCTTGGCACACCGGAGCAGAAAGCGCGGCTTAATGCCTTAATGGAAGAGATGGTCGCGCTGAAAAAGCATTTTAAGCGTGAACGCTGGATTGAAGTGGATATGGCGTGGCACGAGCATATCTACGAAATGAGCGCCAATCCCTTTCTAATCTCTTTTGCGACGCTATTTCATTCGGTTTATCACACTTACTTTACCTCAATCACCTATAACGAGGTGGTAAAGCTGGATTTGCACCAGGCCATTGTTGATGCCATCGCTGATGGCGACGGCGAACGCGCTTTCCAGGCCTGCCAGGCGTTGTTAATAGCGCCCAATGAGAGACCAGATAATTAACAGGATATTGAATGACCAGCAAAAAAGCGCGCAGTATGGCTGGCCTGCCGTGGATCGCGGCGATGGCCTTCTTTATGCAGGCGCTAGACGCCACCATTTTGAATACCGCTTTACCGGCTATTGCGCATAGTCTTAACCGTTCACCACTCGCCATGCAGTCCGCTATTATCAGTTATACCCTGACAGTAGCTATGTTAATTCCGGTAAGCGGCTGGTTGGCTGACCGCTTCGGTACGCGTCGCGTCTTTATGGTTGCCGTAAGTCTGTTTACGTTAGGCTCGCTGGCCTGCGCGCTCTCCAGTTCACTATCTGAATTGGTTATTTTTCGCGTCGTACAAGGCGTCGGCGGAGCGATGATGATGCCAGTGGCGCGGCTGGCGTTATTGCGAGCCTATCCGCGTAGTGAGCTGCTGCCCGTTCTTAACTTTGTCACTATGCCGGGGCTGGTAGGTCCGATTCTGGGGCCGGTATTAGGCGGCGTACTGGTGACCTGGGCAAGCTGGCACTGGATCTTCCTGATTAATATTCCCATTGGGGTTGCAGGCATTCTGTATGCCCGCAAATATATGCCCAACTTCACCACGCCGCGTCGCAAGTTTGACATGACCGGCTTCTTTCTTTTTGGGTTAAGTCTGGTTTTATTTTCCAGCGGAATGGAACTGTTTGGCGAAAAGATTGTGGCGACATGGATCGCATCCGCCATTATTTTTTGCAGTATCGTTCTACTATTGGCTTATATCCGCCACGCCCGCCGTCATCCGACACCGTTAATATCACTATCGCTGTTTAAGACACGCACATTTTCCGTCGGTATTGCCGGCAACCTCGCCACGCGTCTGGGGACAGGCTGCGTACCTTTTTTGATGCCGTTAATGCTACAGGTTGGTTTTGGCTACCCGGCTCTGATCGCCGGTTGCATGATGGCGCCGACAGCTTTGGGTTCTATTATCGCGAAATCGACCGTAACGCAGGTTTTGCGACGTTTGGGATACCGGAAGACTCTGGTCGGCATTACGGTATTTATCGGTCTGATGATTGCCCAGTTTTCGTTTCAATCTCCCGCCATGCCGATCTGGATGCTCGTACTGCCGCTATTCATTCTTGGAATGGCGATGTCCACTCAATTTACGGCAATGAATACGATTACTCTTGCGGATCTGACGGACGATAACGCCAGCAGCGGCAACAGCGTTCTGGCGGTTACGCAGCAATTGTCTATCAGTTTAGGCGTGGCGATCAGCGCGGCGGTGTTACGTATTTATGAAGGTTTTGCGGGCACCAGTACCGTAGAACAGTTCCACTATACCTTTATCACGATGGGGGCGATCACTATCGTGTCCGCGCTGATGTTTATGCTGCTAAGAGCCAAAGACGGCAACAATCTGATTAAAGAACGGCATAAATCTAAACCGACCCACGCACCGTCAAAACCGGAGTAAGCTGAAGTCGCTGTTGTTGCAAGGCGGGCTGCGCCATCCGATGAATCAACACATCAATAGCCAGCTCGCCCAATTCATCTTTCGGCTGATGGATAGTCGTCAGCGGCGGCGTCATATAGCGCGCCAGCTCAATATCATCATAGCCAATGACTGCCATATCCTGCGGAATACGAAGCCCCGCCTGATATAGCGCCTGATAGGCACCGACAGCCATCGCATCGTTTCCGGTAAAAACCGCTTGCGGTCGCTGTTGATGAGCCAGTAACGCCTGCATGGCGTCAAAGCCGCCGCCAAATTCAAAATCGCCGGTGATCTCATAGCCTTGCGGAATAGCCAGCTCTGCGCGTTTCATCGCCGCCCGATACCCTTCCAGCCGCAAACGCGCTGGCGTTTTGTCCAGCGGGCCGGTAATACAGGCTATTCGGGTAAATCCTTTATCGATAAGGTGTTGGGTCGCAAGATCGCCGCCTAACAACGAATTATCCTGAATGAGATCGCTATCGCCCTCACCATCAAACGGCGACCAGTCCATCATGACGGTAGGAATAGACGGATAACGCTCCATGATTTCACGAGAAGGCTGATGCGTTTCGGTACACAGCAGCAGTAAACCGTCTACCCGTTTTTGCATCAGCGTCTCCAGGTTGCGGTTCATCCGTTGCTCGTCGCCTTCGGTATTGCACAGCACCAGACTATAGCCGCGCTCAAAACAGCTTCGCTCAACGCCGCGCACCAGTTCGGAATAAAAAGGGTTGGTACTGGCGGTAATTAGCATACCAATCGTGCGGGTCTGGTTTAACTTGAGGCTTCGCGCCAGCGCGGAAGGCGCATAGTTAAGTGATTTAATCGCCGCTTCAACTTTTTCGGTTATCGTCTCACTCACAAAGCGATCTTTGTTAATAACGTGAGAGACCGTCGATGTAGAGACTCCCGCCAGGCGGGCAACATCTTTCATAGTAGCCAAGCGTTACCCCTGCTGATGTAAAAACGCTTCTATCTCTTCGCGCCACGGAACGGACGGTTGCGCGCCTTTACGCGTTACGGCAATCGCGGCGGCGGCATGGGCAAAGCGAATCGCTTCCGGCAACGGCGTCTCCTCCAGTATCGCGGTGATAAAGGCGCCGTTAAACGTATCTCCGGCGGCAATGGTATCGACAGCCTCAACGCTAAATCCAGGAACGCGGCGGCCCTCGCCGTTTACGCTGGCCCAGACGCCACGGCTTCCTAAGGTAATTAATACGGTTCGAATGCCTTTATCATGCAAAACCTGCGCAGCTTTCGCGGCATCGTCGTCATTTTCCACACGCACGCCCGTCAGCTTTTCAGCTTCCGTTTCATTTGGCGTGATGATGTCCACCAGCGCCAGCAGTTCATCCGGTAGCTCACGGGCAGGCGCCGGGTTAAGCGCAACAGTAGTATGATGTTGATGGGCGATTTTCGCCGCCGCCAGTACGCTTTCCAGCGGCGATTCCAGCTGCATCAGTAACGCATCCGCCTGCGCGATACGTTCACGTTGCGCATCAACCAACGCCGGCGATAACGCGGCATTCGCTCCGGCATGAATACCGATGACGTTCTCGCCTTCGCCATTAACGAAAATCAGCGCCACCCCGGTAGACTCGCCTTTAATAACGCTAACTGGCGCGATATCAATACGATCGCTGACTAATTGTTTACGAATACTGTCGCCAATATCGTCATCGCCCGTGCAGGCGATAAACGCAATATTTGCCCCGCTACGTCCCGCAGCAACCGCCTGATTCGCGCCTTTCCCGCCAAACGCGACCTGATAATGGCTACCGGTTACCGTTTCGCCCGGGGTAGGGAAGGACTCAAGATTAAGGATATGATCGGCATTAATGCTGCCAAGGACGATGAGATTACCTGCGGTTTTCATATTCGGGGTTCCACGTCAAAGTGCGCCACCGGTTAGGGTGGCGCGTGCCCTGCTTTTCTTTTTTTACGTTCACCTCAGCGGAGGATCGCGTATTTCTGTCGCCATCAGGCCATAGTTGACCCGTGTCGTTTATTACTGCTTGATGACCAGTTTCAGGTCAACCGGATATTTGGCCTGAACTTTTTCGCCTTTCAGCACCTTATCCGCCACTTCAACGCCTTTGGCGCCGATTTGATCCGGTAACTGAGCGATAGTCGCTGCCAGTTTGCCATCTTTTACAGCCTTTTCGCCATCCGGCGTACCGTCAAATCCAACCACCATCACATCTGCTTTACCGGCAGTTTGCAGCGCGCGCAGTGCGCCCAGCGCCATTTCATCGTTCTGGGCGAAGACAGCCTGAACATCCGGATGCGCGGTCAGCAGGTTCTGCATGACGTTCAGACCCTTAGTACGGTCGAAATCGGCAGGCTGGCTGGCCAGGACATTAAATTTGTGGGCGGCTACCGCCTGCTGGAAACCTTCGCCACGCTCACGCGCCGCGGATGTTCCGGCAATACCTTGCAGCTCAATCACTTTGGCGCCTTCGCCAGCTTTTTTCGCGATATAGTCGCCAGCGATCTTACCGCCCAGCACGTTATCAGACGCGATATGGCTGACGACATCGCCTTTGGTTGCCTGGCGGTCAAGCGTGATAACCGGAATCTTCGCCTGGTTCGCCATCTTCACCGCGTTACCCACCGCATCGGAGTCAGTCGGGTTGATCAGCAGAATTTTGGTCCCGCGAACGGTTAAATCCTGCACGTTCGCCAGCTCTTTGGCAGGGTTGTTCTGGGAGTCCAGCACCACCAGGTTATAACCCAGTTTATCCGCCTCTTTTTGCGCCCCGTCTTTTAACGACACGAAGAAGGGGTTATTGAGGGTAGAGATCACCAGCGCAATGGTGTCTTTCGCCATTGCATTCGCGCTCACGGTGGCGCTCAGCGCAACAGCAGATACCAGGGTAGCCAGTTTTTTCATGTTCATATTTCAGATGTCCTGTAGTCGTTGTTACTGCTTTTTGTTGTCTACCAGTACCGCCAGCAAAATCACCACCGCTTTGACGATCATCTGGTAATAGGAGGAAACACCTAACAAATTCAAACCATTATTAAGGAAGCCGAGAATCAATGCGCCGATCAATGTCCCAACAATGCGCCCTTTACCACCTGCAAGGCTGGTGCCGCCCAGCACCACGGCGGCAATAGCATCCAGCTCATAGCCGGTACCCGCCGTCGGCTGCGCGGAAGAGAGGCGCGCCACTTCAATGATGCCCGCCAGCGACGCTGTCAGGCCGCAAAGTGAATAGACGATAATTTTCACTTTGCTCACGCTAATGCCAGACAGACGCGTCGCCGCTTCGTTACCGCCCAGCGCGTAGATATAGCGTCCCAGACGGGTGTGATGCAGCATATACCAGGCGGCGATAAAGACGATAGCCATGATCCAGACCGGCGTAGGAACGCCCAGCGGACGGCCGATACCGAACCAGCCAAACAGATCGGCGTTATCGGTAAAGCCGGTGTTGACCGGGCTACCGTCGGTGTAAACCATCGTCACGCCGCGCAGTAGCAGCATCATCACCAGCGTAGCGATAAACGCCTGTACGCGGCCTTTCGCGACGATAACGCCAGTAACGGCGCCAATCGCAGCGCCCAATGCCAGCGCGGCGGCAACCGCGACCAGCGCATTCACTTCAACGCCGACGATTGAAGCGGCAACCGCGCCGGTGAGCGCCAGCAGGGAACCGACGGACAGATCGATCCCCGATGTCAGAATCACCAACGTCATCCCCACCGCCATAATGGCGTTAACGGAGGTCTGTTGAAGAATATTGAACAGATTATTAACGGTAAAAAAGTTGGGGCTCAACGTCGACACAATCGCGATCAACACCAGCAGGGCAATGAGCGACTTCTGCTCAAGAAGCCACGCTTTAGTGAAATAACGGCGACCAGAAACAGCCTGGGTTGTCATCTTTTTTACTCCTGATTCACGCGATTAAGCTTGCCCACTGCGGCAGCCATTAACACTTCCTGGGTGGCCTGCTCGCGAGTAAATTCACCGCTGAGATGCCCTTCATGCATGACGATGATGCGATCGCTCATGCCTAATACTTCTGGCATCTCAGATGAGACCAGAATGATGCTCAGGCCGTCGGCCTTAAACTGGTTGATAAGCTGATAAATCTCTTTCTTGGCGCCGACGTCCACGCCGCGGGTCGGCTCGTCGAGAATGAGCACTTTCGGGCGCGTCATCAACCCGCGGGCAATCGCCACTTTTTGCTGATTACCACCGGAAAGCAGGCCTATCGCCTGTTCCATTGACGGTGTCTTGACGTTGAACAGACGGATAAAATCCCCCACCGCCTGTTGCTCATCTTTGTGTTTCAGGCTTCCGCCAGCGCGGCTGAAATAGTCCAGCGCCGTCAGCGACATATTCTCTTTAACTGACATGCCGAGCACCAGTCCATCGCGCTTACGGTCTTCAGAGATATAAACGATGCCATTGGCCAGCCCGTCCTGCGGAGAACGCGTCACCACTTCGTGTCCATCAAGCGTCACATAACCGCTGGTTCGCGGCATCGCGCCGTACAATACTTTCATCAGCTCGGTGCGACCGGCGCCCATCAGGCCGGAGATGCCAAGAATCTCGCCTTTTCGCAGCACAAAAGAGACATCATTCACGCCCGGTCCGCACAGATTATCGACCTTGAGGCGAATCTCACCCGGCGCGTTATCCAGATGCGGGTACTGATCTTCCAGCTTACGTCCCACCATCATTTCGATAAGAGAATCTTCGGTCAACGTGGCCACTTCACGCTCGGCGATAAATTGCCCATCGCGGAAGACCGTCACGTCATCGCAAATTTCGAAGATCTCTTTCATACGGTGGGAGATATAGACAATGCCGCGCCCCTGCGATTTTAATTCGCGGATAACGCGGAACAGCGATTCGGTTTCAGTGTCGGTCAGCGCATCGGTCGGTTCATCCATAATGATGACTTTGGATTCGAAGCTCAGCACTTTGGCGATTTCCACCATTTGCTGATCGCCGATAGAGAGTTCGCCCACCAGCTTATCGCTCTTAAAGCGCAGATTGAGTTTGGCTAAGAGGTGGTCGGCTTCGGCATACATCTTTTTCCAGTCGATTTTACCAAAGCGATTCACAAACTCACGGCCCAGGAAAATGTTTTCCGCAATGGTCAACTGCGGGATCAGGTTCAGTTCCTGATGAATAATGCCGATCCCGGCTTCCTGAGACGATTTAGGCCCGTTAAAGGTGGTCTCTTTACCCAGCCATAACAACGATCCCGCATCTCGCGTATAGATGCCGGTTAATACTTTCATCATGGTGGATTTTCCGGCGCCGTTTTCCCCCACCAGCGCCATAACGCGGCCAGGATAAACGTTTAACGCGGCGCCGGAGAGAGCCTTCACGCCGGGGAACGCTTTATCGATCCCTTTGAGTTGCAGTAATGCGTCCATAGCGGCCTCAGAAAGTGACGCCAGCGCAAAGAATGACGTTCGCATACGGGGAACACTCCCCGCTGCGAATCACCGCCTGACTGTCTGCAGTCAATTTTTTGAATTGTTCGTGTGTCGTATAACTAATTTTTATGGTGTTTCCCTGGTGTTGCTGCAGTTGCTCAAGGTGAGTGAGCAACGTTTCGTGGAGCTGCGGATTCTGTTGTTTGATTTCCGTTGCAAGAATCGCCGCCTCAACCTGCATTTCCCGGGTCACAACATCCACCACCTGCATAAAAGAAGGTACGCCCTGGGTTAGTGCCATATCGATACGCGCGGTGCTATTCGGGATAGGTAAACCCGCATCACAGACCACCAGAGTATCAGTATGCCCCAGACGGGAAATGACCGACGAGATTTCAGAGTTGAGTACGGTGCCTTTCTTCATTTTTCTGCTCCACTAGCGAAACGTTTCGCTGGCCGCAGTGTAACCCTGGATGTGTTCATAAAACCATCATGACGTAACAGAATTGTGATCGCCGTCGAAACGTTTCGCTAGCGGAAATCAGGCGATTATCGTGTGGGAATCTACGGATTGGCCAGGCCGGGTAAGCCAACGCAGCCCCCGGCATGGTGATGGGAGGTTAAATCTCGACCTGCGTTCCTAACTCAATCACGCGGTTAGGCGGGATCTCGAACTGATCCGGCGCGCGCAGAGCGTTACGTTGCAGCAACAAATACAGTTTACCGCGCAAACGCAAATACCACGGGCGTTTGCCGACAATCAACGACTCGTGCGACATAAAGAACGACGTTTCCATCATCCGACAGCTAAGCCCTTCCAGACCGCAGCGGTGGAACACCTCTTCAACGTTTGGCGTTTCGCGCCAGCCGTAGCTGGCCACCACGCGCCAGAATGTCGGAGACAACTGCTCAATCTGCACCCGGCGAACGTTATGCACATAAGGCGCATCTTCCGTACGCAACGTCAGTAAGATTACGCGCTCATGCAACACTTTGTTGTGCTTCAGGTTATGCAATAAAGCAAAAGGGATCACACTGAGCGCGCGCGACATGTATACGGCAGTACCCGGCACCCGAACCGGCGGTGACTTCTCCAGTGAAGCAATCATCGCTTCCAGCGAATTACCGTGTTCATGCATACGACGCAACAGGCGGAAACGCTCGCTCTTCCAGGTGGTCATGATCGTGAACATGATCAGGCCCAGGCTCAGCGGCAGCCAACCACCGGACAACAATTTGTCGAGGTTAGCCGAGAACAGCGGGATATCCACGCACAGGAACGCGATGAGGATCAGCGCGACAAAATATTTGTTCCAGTGCCAGTTCTTACGCGCCACGGTCGTAGAAAGAATAGACGTCAGCACCATCGTGCCGGTCACGGCGATACCATAGGCCGCCGCCAGGTTGCTGGAGTGCTCAAAGCTAACAATAACAACCACGACCGCGAAATAAAGCAGCCAGTTAACGAAAGGGATATAGATCTGACCGGACTCCATCTCGGAGGTATGGATAATGCGCATTGGCGACAAATAGCCAAGACGCACGGCCTGACGCGTCAGCGAAAAGACGCCGGAAATGACCGCCTGGGAGGCGATCACCGTCGCCAGCGCGGCCAGAATCAGCAGCGGAATTAACGCCCAGTCCGGCGCCAACAGGAAGAAGGGATTTTTAATCGCTTCCGGATGCTTTAGTAGCAATGCGCCCTGACCAAAGTAGTTCAGTACTAACGACGGCAGTACCACGGTAAACCACGCCAGGCGAATCGGGAACTTACCGAAGTGTCCCATATCGGCGTACAACGCCTCTACGCCGGTAATCGACAGCACCACCGCGCCCAACGCAATAAATGATACGGTTTTATATTCAAGGAAAAAACGTACCGCCCAGACAGGATTCAGCGCATGTAACACTTCGGGATTGGCGATAATACTGCGCAGGCCAAGTACCGCCAGGATTAAAAACCAGGTCAGCATAATCGGCGCAAAGAGTTTCCCTACCATTCCCGTACCGTGCTTCTGAATCATAAACAACAGAGTCAGCACAATAATGGAGAGCGGGACAATCCAGGTATCCAGCTGCGGCGCGACAATCTCCAGGCCTTCAATCGCCGACATCACCGAAATCGCCGGCGTAATGACCACTTCGCCATAGAAAAAGCTGCCGCCTATCAGTCCCATGATAACTAACATGGATGTAGTGCGCGCCGAGGTATTACGCCCGGCAAGCGACATCAGCGTCAAAATTCCACCTTCACCCGCGTTATCGGCGCGCATCACGAAGGTGAGATATTTGATGGAAACCACAAAGATGAGTAGCCAGAAGATCAGCGACAGAAAACCAAACACGGCATCTCGTTCAACGCCAAAACCAAACTGACCGGACAAACATTCACGAAGCGTATAAAGCGGGCTGGTACCAATATCACCGTAGACAACCCCAATAGCTGCGAGGGTAATCGCAGGCAACGATTGCTTATTATCAGTGCTCATAGACTCATCTTTCGTTTATACACGTCACCCTTCACGCTACCTCCTTGTCGGCTGCATTCGCTTACCCCAGTCACACGTTTAAGTCAGTGCCAGGGGATTCACTCCTTTGCCGCCTTGATGTAGTTTGAATGAATGAGTGTATAGATATGAAATGTGTGCTTAGTCCCTTGGCCCACAAAAAAGCGCACAGTATGCACGATTAATCATAAAATCGTACCCCTAAATGAAGCCAGATTAACCTGGCTCAAAGAAAAATAAACAGCGCATCAGACGATTATAGCCCCGGTGGTGAAACGTCTATACTCGCAATTAGCATGATCCATTTGTCGAAAGGACGCCTCTTTATTATGGCTCACCCACATTTATTAGCGGAAAGAATTTCCCGTCTGAGCAGCGCCCTTGAGAAGGGGCTGTATGAACGTAGTCACGCCATACGCCTGTGCCTACTGGCGGCGTTAAGCGGTGAGAGCGTCTTTTTGTTGGGCCCGCCCGGTATCGCCAAGAGTCTGATTGCCCGCCGCCTGAAGTTTGCTTTCCAGCGCGCCCGCGCTTTTGAATATCTGATGACACGCTTTTCCACGCCGGAAGAGGTTTTTGGCCCGCTCTCTATTCAGGCGCTGAAAGATGAAGGTCGCTATGAACGCTTAACGACCGGCTATCTTCCCGAAGCCGAAATCGTTTTTCTGGATGAAATCTGGAAAGCCGGGCCCGCTATCCTGAACACATTGCTGACCGCCATTAACGAACGCCATTTCCGCAACGGCGCATTTGAGGAAAAAATTCCGATGCGGCTGCTGGTGGCGGCCTCCAACGAACTGCCCGAAGCGGACAGCAGCCTGGAAGCTTTGTACGACCGAATGTTGATTCGCCTGTGGCTGGATAAAGTTCAGGATAAAGCCAATTTCCGCTCCATGCTGGTTAGTCAGCAGGATGAGAGCGATAACCCGGTCCCCGCCTCGTTACAGGTTAGCGACGAAGAATATCAACAGTGGCAAAAAGATATCGGCGCGATTTCACTCCCTGATCCGGTCTTTGAGCTGATATTTACTCTGCGCCAACAGCTGGATAATTTGCCGAATGCGCCTTATGTCTCCGACCGTCGCTGGAAGAAAGCTATCCGCCTGTTACAGGCCAGCGCCTTCTTTAGCGGACGCGACGCGGTTGCGCCGATTGACCTTATCCTGCTAAAAGATTGCTTGTGGTATGACGCGCAGAGTCTGAATCTCATGCAACAGCAACTGGAAATATTGATGACCGGACACGCCTGGCAGCAGCAGGCCATGCTGACTCGCCTCGGCGGTATCGTCCAGCGTCGCCTCCAGTTGCAGCAACAGCAAAGCGATAAAACCGCTTTCACCGTCATTAAAGAAGGCGGTATGTTCAGCCGCCGCCCGCATTACACTTTACCGCCGGAAGCCAGCGCGTCAACGTTGACGTTATTGCTACAAAAACCGCTAAAACTGCATGATATGGAAGTGATCCATATTACCTTTGACCGCAGCGCGCTGGAACTTTGGCTGACCAAAGGCGGCGAGATCCGCGGCAAACTGAACGGGATCGGCTTTGCCCAAACGTTGAATATGGAAGTCGATAACGCTCAACATCTGGTGGTGCGCGACATCAGTCTACAAGGTACCCGTCTGGCGTTACCGGGAGCGGCTGAAGACAGTATGCCTGCGGAGATCAAACAGCAGCTGGAAACGTTAGAAAACGACTGGCGCCAGCAGCATACCCGCTTCAGCGAGCAGCAACATTGCCTGTTTATTCACAGCGACTGGTTAGGGCGCATTGAGGCCAGCCTGCAGGATGTAGGAGAACAGATCCGCCAGGCTCAACAATGCTGACGCTGGATACGCTAAATACCATGCTGGCCGTTAGCGAAGAGGGAATGGTCGAAGAGATGATCCTCGCGCTACTGGCTTCCCCACAGCTGGTCATTTTCTTTGAAAAGTTTCCGCGTTTAAAAAACGCCGTGACCGCCGATCTCCCGCGCTGGCGGGAAGCGCTACGCAGCCGTCTTAAAGACGCACGCGTTCCGCCGGAACTCACGGAAGAGGTCATGTGTTATCAGCAAAGCCAACTTCTCTCTACACCACAGTTCATCGTGCAACTGCCGCAAATACTGGCGTTGCTTCATCGCCTGCATTCACCGTATGCCGCGCAGGCGAAGCAGTTGACGGAGAGCAACAGTACCTTTACCCCTGCGCTACACACGCTTTTTTTGCAACGCTGGCGGTTAAGTCTGGTGGTGCAGGCCACCACGTTAAACCAGCAACTACTGGAAGAAGAGCGCGAGCAGTTGCTGAGTGACGTCCAGGAACGGATGACGCTGAGCGGGCAACTGGAACCGACGCTGGCGGAAAATGATAATGCCGCAGGCCGCCTGTGGGATATGAGCGCGGGCCAGCTTAAACGTGGTGATTATCAACTGATTGTAAAATACGGCGAATTTCTCGCCGCCCAGCCGGAGCTAATGCAACTGGCGGAACAACTGGGACGTTCGCGGGAAGCCAAATCGGTACCGAAAAAAGACGCGCCGATGGAAACCTTTCGTACACTGGTACGCGAACCCGCTACGGTGCCGGAGCAGGTTGACGGTATTCAGCAAAGCGATGATATTCTGCGCCTGTTGCCGCCAGAGCTGGCGACGCTCGGCATCACCGAGCTGGAATATGAATTTTACCGCCGGTTAGTGGAAAAACAGCTCCTCACCTATCGCCTGCATGGCGAAGCGTGGCGTGAGAAAGTGACCGAACGGCCGGTAGTACACCAGGATGTCGACGAGCAGCCGCGCGGACCGTTTATTGTCTGCGTCGATACTTCAGGCTCGATGGGGGGATTTAACGAGCAGTGCGCAAAAGCGTTCTGCCTGGCGTTGATGCGCGTTGCGCTGGCGGATAACCGCCGCTGCTTTATTATGCTGTTTTCCACTGACGTTGTGCGTTATGAACTCTCCGGCCCGGAAGGTATCGAGCAGGCCATCCGCTTTTTAAGTCAACGTTTTCGCGGCGGCACGGATATCGCCAGCTGTTTTCGCGCCATTATTGAAAGAATGCAGGGACGGGAATGGTTTGATGCCGATGCGGTGGTCATTTCGGATTTTATCGCCCAGCGCTTGCCGGATGACGTGGTGAGCAAAGTGGGAGAGTTGCAGCGTCTTCACCAGCATCGATTCCATGCGGTGGCGATGTCGGCGCACGGCAAACCCGGCATCATGCGCATTTTCGATCATATCTGGCGCTTTGACACCGGGATGCGAAGCCGCCTGCTGAGACGCTGGCGGCGCTAACGGCTTATAAAATAGCAGGAATGCTTTCGCGAACCTGCGCGGGCCATACGCCGCACTGCACCTGACCAATATGCGGCAATTGCAGCAGCAACATCGTCAGACGAGACTGCCCAATCCCGCCGCCGATGGTCTGCGGCATTTCGCCGCGCAGCAGCGCCTGATGCCACTCCAGTTGCAGGCGATCTTCATCACCGGTCAACGCCAGCTGGCGCATCAGCGTATCGGCATCTACGCGGATACCCATAGAGGAAAGCTCAAACGCATCTTCCAGCACCGGGTTCCACACCAGGATATCGCCGTTCAGACCGGCGTAGCCCAGCTCAGATGCGGAGCTCCAGTCATCATAATCCGGCGCACGTACATCATGGCGGTGGCCATCGCTCAGTTTACCGCCGATCCCCACCAGAAAAACGGCGCCAAGTTCTTTGGCGATCGCGCGTTCGCGCCCTTTCGCATCCAGATCCGGATAGCGAGACAACAGCTCCTGGCTGTGAACAAACTGAATTTGCTCTGGCAGGAACGGCGCCAGACCAAACTGTTTATGCACTTCTGCTTCCGTCGCCTTAATTCCTGCCCATATAGCCTCTACTGTGCTTTTCAGGGTGGAAAATTGGCGCTCGCCATCGCCCATGACACGCTCCCAGTCCCACTGATCCACATAGACCGAGTGGAGCGGAGAGAGTCGGTCTTCATCGGGGCGAAGGGCTTTCATGTGCGTGTACAGCCCTTCGCCCGCGCTGAAGTCATGTTGCCCCAGGGTTTGACGTTTCCACTTCGCCAGTGAATGCACCACTTCGAACTGGGCGTCAGGCAACGCTTTCACTTTTACCTGCACCGCTTTTTCACAGCCGGACAAATTATCCTGCGTACCATCCCCTACGCGACTCAGGATCGGCGCCTGGACCTCAATCAGACCCAGACGCTCCTCCAGCTGGCGAGAGAAATGTGATTTCACGAAGCTAATTTGACGTTGTTTGGCAATGTAAGCGGTTTTCATTTTTTTACTCCTGCGTCCTGTTGCCTATGATTAAGCAACAAAACGAGAGCACTATTCAATAATCAACAGATAAAAAGCTAACTTCTATTTTGATTCGTTAAAAATAATGGCTAAAATAGAGATAATCATTAATCTGCATAAGAAAAAGCGATGGAAAATTATCAGATCGACAATCTGGACCGCGGCATACTTGACGCCTTAATGGGAAATGCCCGCACCGCCTACGCCGAACTGGCCAAACAATTTGGCGTTAGCCCTGGAACCATTCACGTTCGCGTCGAGAAAATGAAGCAGGCCGGGATCATTACGGGCGCACGGATTGACGTCAGCCCTAAACAGCTGGGCTACGATGTGGGCTGCTTTATTGGCATCATCCTCAAAAGCGCCAAAGACTATCCCTCCGCACTGGCCCGGCTGGAAAGCCTGGATGAGGTGACGGAAGCGTATTACACCACCGGTCACTACAGCATCTTTATAAAAGTGATGTGCAAATCAATCGACGCGCTTCAGCACGTACTTATCAACAAGATCCAAACAATTGATGAAATTCAGTCCACTGAGACACTGATCGTCTTGCAGAACCCGATCATGCGCACCATCAAGCCATGATCGGCTTTTTTAATCCCACATTTTTCCACAGGTAGATCCCAGCTCGTTCACAGAGTACAATGCAGCCTCTTTACCTGAGCGAGCGATCAATGGCAGACATTACTCTTATCAGCGGCAGCACCCTGGGCGGCGCCGAATACGTCGCGGAACATCTGGCGGAAAAGCTGGAAGCTGCCGGTTTTTCAACCGAAACGGTGCACGGTCCGTTATTAGAGGATCTGTCAACTTCCGGGATCTGGCTGATAATCAGCTCAACGCACGGCGCCGGAGACATTCCGGACAACCTGACCCCTTTCTATGAAGACCTTCAGACGCAGAAACCCGATCTTTCCGCGGTACGTTTCGGCGCAATTGGCATTGGTAGTCGAGAATACGACACGTTTTGCGGCGCGATTGAGAAAATAGAAGCGGAACTGAAAGGCGCTGGCGCAAAACAGGTTGGGGAAACACTGAAGATCAACATCCTTGAACATGAGATTCCGGAAGATCCAGCGGAGATTTGGCTCGGATCCTGGATTAATTTACTCAAATAAGTGTAAAGATCGTGCGATCCATTGTGGATAAATCTGGTGGAAAGCTTGGATCAACCGGTAGTTATCCAAAGAATAACCGTTGTTCACTTTTTGAGTTGTGTATAAGTACCCGTTTTGATCCCAGCTTATACGGGCCACGATCACCGATCATTCACAGCTAGTGATCCTTTCCAACGCATTGATCTTTATTACAGGATCCGGGTTATCCACAGCCTGGTGCGATCCTAATAAGAGATCACAATAGAACAGATCTCTAAATAAAAAGATCTTCTTTTTAATAGCCCGGATCCCGGGGCTTTCTCCATCGGCTAAAGTTGAGTAGAATCCACCGCCCGGGCTTCAATCCATTTTCACACCGCGTTATGCGAGGCAATTACCATGTTTTATCAGGATCCTTTTGACGTCATTATTATTGGCGGGGGTCATGCAGGCACTGAGGCCGCGATGGCCGCAGCGCGTATGGGTCAACAGACTCTGCTTTTGACACACAATATTGACACGTTGGGGCAGATGAGCTGCAACCCGGCGATCGGCGGTATTGGAAAGGGACATCTGGTAAAAGAGGTGGATGCGCTCGGCGGTCTGATGGCGAAAGCGATCGATCAGGCAGGTATTCAGTTTAGGATACTAAACGCCAGCAAAGGTCCGGCTGTTCGCGCTACCCGGGCTCAGGCGGATCGAGTCTTATACCGCCAGGCGGTGCGTACCGCGCTGGAGAATCAGCCGAATCTGATGATCTTCCAGCAAGCGGTTGAAGATCTGATTGTCGAAAACGATCGCGTTGTCGGCGCTGTGACTCAAATGGGGCTCAAATTCCGCGCGAAAGCGGTGGTGCTGACCGTCGGAACCTTCCTCGACGGCAAAATTCATATTGGTCTGGATAACTACAGCGGCGGTCGTGCTGGCGATCCGCCATCCATCCCGCTGTCTCGCCGTCTGCGTGAGCTTCCGCTACGCGTCAGCCGCCTGAAAACCGGCACACCGCCGCGTATTGATGCGCGTACTATCGATTTCAGCGTGTTGGCTCAACAGCATGGCGATAACCCGATGCCGGTTTTCTCGTTTATGGGGAATGCTTCTCAGCATCCGCAACAGGTGCCGTGTTACATCACGCATACCAATGAGAAAACCCATGACGTGATTCGTAATAACCTCGATCGTAGCCCAATGTACGCTGGCGTGATCGAAGGGATCGGCCCACGCTACTGTCCTTCGATCGAAGACAAGGTGATGCGTTTTGCCGATCGTAACCAGCATCAGATCTTCCTTGAGCCGGAAGGACTGACCTCTAACGAGATTTACCCTAACGGTATCTCCACTAGCCTGCCGTTTGACGTGCAGATGCAGATTGTCCGTTCCATGCAGGGCATGGAGAACGCGAAGATCGTTCGCCCTGGTTACGCGATTGAGTACGATTTCTTCGACCCGCGCGATCTGAAACCGACACTGGAAAGTAAATTTATTCACGGCCTGTTCTTTGCTGGTCAAATCAACGGTACTACCGGCTATGAAGAGGCTGCGGCGCAGGGCTTGCTCGCTGGTCTGAATGCCGCGCGTCTTTCCGCCGACAAAGAGGGCTGGGCGCCTGCGCGTTCTCAGGCTTATCTCGGCGTGCTGGTGGACGATCTCTGTACGCTGGGCACCAAAGAGCCGTATCGCATGTTTACCTCCCGCGCCGAATATCGCCTGATGCTGCGTGAGGACAACGCCGATCTGCGTTTGACCGAAATGGGCCGCGAGCTGGGTCTGGTGGATGATGAACGCTGGGCGCGATTCAACGAGAAGCTGGAAAATATCGAACGCGAACGTCAGCGGCTGAAATCGACATGGGTAACGCCGTCTGCGGAATCCGCCGATGAAGTGAATGCGCATTTGACCACGCCTCTCTCCCGTGAGGCCAGCGGCGAAGATTTGTTGCGTCGTCCGGAAATGACCTACGCGCAGCTCACTTCACTTGCCGCATTCGCGCCTGCGCTTGAAGATGAGCAAGCCGCTGAACAGGTGGAAATCCAGGTCAAATACGAAGGGTATATCGCTCGCCAGCAGGATGAGATTGAAAAACAACTACGTAACGAGAATACGTTGCTGCCTGCCACGCTGGATTATCGTCAGGTTTCCGGTCTGTCGAACGAAGTTATCGCCAAGCTGAACGATCATAAACCGGCGTCTATCGGCCAGGCATCGCGTATCTCCGGCGTTACGCCAGCGGCAATCTCCATTCTGCTGGTATGGCTGAAAAAACAAGGTATGCTGCGTCGTAGCGCTTGATAACACTAATTTGGCGGGGGCGCTTCGCTTGCCCGCCCTACAAATTTGTAGGCCCGATAAGCGAAAGCGCATCGGGCATTTGATTATTAACAGGTAATGACCGTGCTCAACAAACTCTCTCGTCTGCTGGCTGATGCCGGTATTTCTCTTACCGATCACCAGAAAACGCTGCTGGTCGCCTACGTTGATATGCTGCACAAATGGAACAAAGCATACAACCTGACGTCAGTGCGGGATCCCAACGAAATGTTGGTACGCCATATTCTCGACAGCATAGTCGTTGCGCCGTATCTTCAGGGACAGCGTTTTATCGATGTAGGAACAGGACCGGGGCTGCCGGGCATCCCGCTGGCTATTGTTCTCCCTGACGCGCATTTCACCTTACTCGACAGCCTGGGCAAGCGGGTACGTTTTCTGCGTCAGGTCCAGCACGAACTGAAACTGGAAAACATCACGCCGGTTCAAAGCCGCGTTGAAGCCTATCCCTCCGAACCGCCGTTTGATGGCGTTATCAGCCGCGCTTTCGCATCGTTGAATGATATGGTGAGCTGGTGTCACCATCTGCCGGGAGAGAAAGGGCGTTTTTATGCCTTAAAAGGGCAATTGCCAGGGGATGAAATTGCCTCACTACCTGACAATTTTAGCGTCGAATCTGTTGAAAAATTACGCGTTCCGCAACTGGAAGGCGAGCGGCATCTGGTGATTATTAAGTCAAACAAAGTTTAATTTTTATCAAAAAAAATAGAAAAAAAACGACGCGGCTTGTGTTAAAAATCGACAGGTATAACGCATTTCAGCGTTGTTACATTTAACTCTGGATTTACGGTTTAGTTTCAACATGACAACGTCGCTTCTTTTGTTAAAACAGAGAGTAATCAACTTTGTAAATATCAGTCTGCTAAAAATCGAATCGAAAAATTACTTTTGCTTGTTAAATTTTTATTATAAATGTCAATGGGGCGTTTTTAAGGTGTAAGCTGGTATTTTTAAAACAGTGCCTGGTTTTACGCTTAAATATCAAAAAGATGAAAAGGCATGAATTGACACGTAAATGAATTGCGTAAGCATGAATATGTTTAATGTGTGATCTGGTGCACGCTTTATCGCCAGTGTTTTCGCGCTATTTGCAGTTTTGTACGATCGTTCACACTTTGGCTAAAAGTTAAAAATGCGGGCCAGAGAAAAATATTTAAACATTTATTCACCTTTTGGCTACTTATTGTTTGAAATCACGGGTGCGCACCGTATAATTTGACCGCTTTTTGATGCTTGACTCTAAGTCTTAAAGAACGTTTTATACGACACGCGGCATACCTCGAAGTGAGCAGGAGTAAAAACGTGATGTCTGTGTCGCTCGTGAGTCGAAACGTTGCTCGTAAGCTTCTGTTCATTCAGTTTCTGGCGGTAATAGCAAGTGGATTGCTGTTTTGCCTCAAAGACCCCTTCTGGGGCATCTCCGCAGTATGTGGGGGATTGGCAGTGGCACTGCCTAATATGTTGTTTATGATATTTGCCTGGCGTCACCAGGCGCATACACCTGCTAAGGGCCGCGTGTCCTGGACTTTCGCCTTCGGTGAAGCCTTCAAGGTGTTAGCGATGCTGGTTTTACTGGTGGTGGCGTTGGCGGTTTTAAAGGCGGTGTTTTTGCCGCTGATCGTTACGTGGGTTTTGGTGCTGGTGGTTCAGATACTGGCGCCGGCTGTAATTAACAACAAAGGGTAAAAGGCATCATGGCTTCAGAAAATATGACGCCGCAGGAATACATAGGACACCATCTGAATAACCTTCAGCTGGACCTGCGTACTTTCTCGCTGGTGGATCCGCAGAACCCCCCAGCCACCTTCTGGACGCTCAATATTGACTCCATGTTCTTCTCGGTGGTGCTGGGTCTGTTGTTTCTGGTGATGTTCCGTAGCGTTGCTAAAAAAGCGACCAGCGGCGTGCCAGGCAAGTTTCAGACCGCGATTGAGCTGATAGTCGGCTTTGTGCATGGCAGCGTCAAAGACATGTACCATGGCAAAAGCAAGCTGATTGCGCCGCTGGCCCTGACGATTTTCGTCTGGGTATTCCTTATGAACCTGATGGACTTACTGCCTATCGACCTGCTGCCGTATATCGCTGAGCATTGGCTGGGTCTGCCGGCAACGCGCGTGGTGCCGTCTGCTGACGTCAACATCACCCTGTCGATGGCGCTGGGCGTATTCATCCTTATTCTGTTCTACAGCATCAAAATGAAAGGCATCGGCGGCTTCGCTAAAGAGTTGACGCTGCAGCCGTTCAATCACTGGGCGTTCATTCCTGTCAACTTAATCCTTGAAGGGGTAAGTCTGCTGTCCAAACCGGTTTCTCTCGGTCTGCGACTGTTCGGCAACATGTATGCCGGTGAGCTGATTTTCATTCTGATTGCTGGTCTGTTGCCGTGGTGGTCACAGTGGATTCTGAATGTGCCGTGGGCCATTTTCCACATCCTGATTATTACGCTGCAAGCCTTCATTTTCATGGTTCTGACGATTGTCTATCTGTCGATGGCGTCCGAAGAGCATTAATTTACCAACACTACTACGTTTTAACTGAAACAAACTGGAGACTGTCATGGAAAACCTGAATATGGATCTGCTGTACATGGCTGCCGCTGTGATGATGGGTCTGGCGGCAATCGGTGCTGCGATCGGTATCGGCATCCTCGGGGGTAAATTCCTGGAAGGCGCGGCGCGTCAACCTGATCTGATTCCTCTGCTGCGTACTCAGTTCTTTATCGTTATGGGTCTGGTGGATGCTATCCCGATGATCGCTGTAGGTCTGGGTCTGTACGTGATGTTCGCTGTCGCGTAGTAAGCGTTGCTTGAATTAAGAGCAATATCAGAAGGTTAACTAGATAGAGGCATTGTGCTGTGAATCTTAACGCAACAATCCTCGGCCAGGCCATCGCGTTTATTCTCTTTGTCTGGTTTTGCATGAAGTACGTATGGCCGCCGTTAATGGCAGCCATCGAGAAACGTCAGAAAGAAATTGCTGACGGTCTCGCTTCTGCTGAACGAGCACATAAGGATCTTGACCTTGCAAAGGCCAGCGCGACCGACCAGCTGAAAAAAGCGAAAGCGGAAGCTCAGGTAATCATCGAGCAGGCAAACAAACGCCGCGCTCAGATCCTGGACGAAGCCAAAACTGAAGCAGAGCAGGAACGTACTAAAATCGTGGCGCAGGCGCAGGCGGAAATTGAAGCCGAGCGTAAACGCGCCCGTGAAGAGCTGCGTAAGCAAGTTGCTATCCTGGCTGTTGCTGGCGCCGAGAAGATCATCGAACGTTCCGTGGATGAAGCTGCTAACAGCGACATCGTGGATAAACTTGTCGCTGAACTGTAAGGAGGGAGGGGCTGATGTCTGAATTTGTTACGGTAGCTCGCCCCTACGCCAAAGCAGCTTTTGACTTTGCCGTTGAACACCAAAGTGTAGAGCGCTGGCAGGATATGCTGGCGTTTGCCGCCGAGGTAACCAAGAACGAACAAATGGCAGAGCTTCTCTCTGGCGCGCTGGCGCCGGAAACGCTCGCTGAGTCGTTTATCGCAGTCTGCGGTGAGCAGTTAGACGAAAACGGTCAGAACCTGATTCGGGTGATGGCTGAAAATAATCGTCTGAACGCGCTCCCGGATGTTCTGGAGCAGTTTATTCATCTGCGTGCCGCCAGTGAAGCTACCTCCGAGGTAGAAGTTACGTCGGCAACCGCATTGAGTGAAGAGCAGCTTTCGAAAATCAGCGCCGCGATGGAAAAACGTCTGTCACGCAAAGTGAAGCTGAATTGCAAAATCGATAAGTCTGTAATGGCAGGCGTTATCATCCGGGCGGGTGATATGGTCATTGATGGCAGCGTACGCGGCCGTCTTGAGCGCCTTGCAGACGTCTTGCAGTCTTAAGGGGACTGGAGCATGCAACTGAATTCCACCGAAATCAGCGAACTGATCAAGCAGCGCATTGCTCAGTTCAATGTGGTGAGCGAAGCTCACAACGAAGGTACTATTGTTTCTGTCAGTGACGGTGTTATCCGCATTCACGGCCTGGCCGATTGTATGCAGGGTGAAATGATCTCCCTGCCGGGTAACCGTTACGCTATCGCACTGAACCTGGAGCGCGACTCCGTGGGTGCGGTAGTCATGGGTCCATACGCTGACCTTGCCGAAGGCATGAAGGTTAAATGTACGGGCCGTATCCTGGAAGTTCCGGTTGGCCGCGGCCTGCTGGGACGTGTGGTAAACACCCTGGGTGCGCCAATCGACGGTAAAGGTCCGGTTGATAATGACGGCTTCTCTGCCGTTGAAGCGATTGCGCCGGGCGTTATCGATCGTCAGTCTGTCGATCAGCCGGTGCAGACCGGTTATAAAGCCGTTGACTCCATGATCCCAATCGGTCGTGGTCAGCGTGAACTGATCATCGGTGACCGTCAGACCGGTAAAACCGCGCTGGCTATCGACGCCATCATCAACCAGCGCGACTCCGGCATCAAATGTATCTATGTCGCTATCGGCCAGAAAGCGTCCACCATCTCTAACGTGGTGCGTAAACTGGAAGAACACGGCGCGCTGGCTAACACCATTGTTGTGGTGGCTACCGCGTCCGAATCCGCTGCGCTGCAGTATCTGGCGCCGTATGCCGGTTGCGCAATGGGCGAATACTTCCGTGACCGCGGCGAAGATGCGCTGATCATTTACGATGACCTGTCTAAACAGGCTGTTGCTTACCGTCAGATCTCCCTGCTGCTCCGTCGTCCGCCAGGACGTGAAGCATTCCCGGGCGACGTATTCTACCTCCACTCTCGTCTGCTGGAGCGTGCTGCGCGTGTTAACGCCGACTACGTCGAAGCCTTCACCAAAGGTGAAGTGAAAGGGAAAACCGGCTCTCTGACCGCGCTGCCGATTATCGAAACGCAGGCAGGTGACGTTTCCGCGTTCGTTCCGACCAACGTAATTTCCATTACCGATGGTCAGATCTTCCTGGAATCTAACCTGTTTAACGCCGGTATTCGTCCTGCGGTTAACCCGGGTATCTCGGTATCCCGTGTAGGTGGCGCAGCCCAGACCAAGATCATGAAAAAACTGTCCGGTGGTATTCGTACCGCGCTGGCGCAGTATCGTGAACTGGCGGCGTTCTCTCAGTTTGCATCCGACCTTGACGATGCCACCCGTAAACAGCTTGACCACGGTCAGAAAGTGACCGAACTGCTGAAACAGAAACAGTATGCGCCGATGTCCGTCGCGCAGCAGTCTCTGGTTCTGTTCGCAGCAGAACGTGGTTATCTGGCGGATGTCGAACTGGCGAAAATCGGTAGCTTCGAAGCCGCACTGCTGGCTTACGTCGACCGTGATCACGCTCCGCTGATGCAAGAGATCAACCAGTCCGGTGGCTATAACGACGAAATCGAAGGCAAGCTGAAAGGCATCCTCGATTCCTTCAAAGCAACCCAGTCCTGGTAACGTCTGGCGGCTTGCCTTAGGGCAGGCCGTAAGGCATTGAGGAGAAGCTCATGGCCGGCGCAAAAGAGATACGTAGTAAGATCGCAAGCGTCCAGAACACGCAGAAGATCACTAAAGCGATGGAGATGGTCGCCGCTTCCAAAATGCGTAAATCGCAGGATCGCATGGCGGCCAGCCGTCCTTATGCAGAGACCATGCGCAAAGTGATTGGTCACCTTGCGAACGGTAATCTGGAATATAAGCACCCCTACCTGGAAGAGCGCGACGTTAAACGCGTGGGCTACCTGGTAGTGTCGACCGACCGTGGTTTGTGCGGTGGCTTGAACATTAACCTGTTCAAAAAGCTGCTGGCGGATATGAAGGCATGGTCCGATAAAGGCGTTCAGTGCGAACTCGCAATGATCGGCTCTAAGGGCGTGTCATTCTTTAATTCCGTAGGCGGCAACGTTGTCGCTCAGGTGACAGGTATGGGGGATAACCCTTCTCTGTCCGAACTGATCGGTCCGGTTAAAGTGATGTTGCAGGCCTACGACGAAGGCCGTCTGGACAAGCTTTACATTGTCAGCAACAAATTTATTAACACCATGTCTCAGGTGCCGACGATCACTCAACTGCTGCCGCTGCCGGCGTCAGAAGATGATGATCTGAAGCGTAAAGCCTGGGATTACCTGTATGAACCAGACCCGAAAGCGCTGCTGGATACTCTCCTGCGTCGTTATGTGGAGTCTCAGGTTTATCAGGGCGTGGTAGAAAACCTGGCCAGCGAGCAGGCCGCACGAATGGTGGCGATGAAAGCCGCAACCGATAATGGCGGCAGCCTGATTAAAGAGCTGCAGTTGGTATACAACAAAGCTCGTCAGGCCAGCATTACTCAGGAACTCACCGAGATCGTCTCGGGGGCCGCCGCGGTTTAACCAGGTTATTTCGTAGAGGATTTAAGATGGCTACTGGAAAGATTGTCCAGGTAATCGGCGCCGTGGTCGACGTCGAGTTCCCTCAGGATGCCGTACCACGCGTGTACGATGCCCTTGAGGTGCAGAATGGTAATGAGAAGCTGGTGCTGGAAGTTCAGCAGCAGCTTGGCGGCGGTATTGTGCGTACCATCGCGATGGGGTCTTCTGACGGTCTGCGTCGCGGTCTGGATGTAAAAGATCTCGAACACCCGATCGAAGTCCCGGTAGGTAAAGCCACGCTGGGTCGTATCATGAACGTCCTGGGCGAACCGGTCGACATGAAAGGCGAGATCGGCGAAGAAGAACGTTGGGCGATTCACCGCGCAGCGCCTTCCTACGAAGAGTTGTCAAACTCTCAGGAACTGCTGGAAACCGGTATCAAAGTTATCGACCTGATGTGTCCGTTCGCGAAGGGCGGTAAAGTCGGTCTGTTCGGTGGTGCGGGTGTAGGTAAAACCGTAAACATGATGGAGCTTATTCGTAACATCGCGATCGAGCACTCCGGTTACTCAGTGTTTGCGGGCGTAGGTGAACGTACTCGTGAGGGTAACGACTTCTACCACGAAATGACCGACTCCAACGTTATCGATAAAGTATCCCTGGTGTATGGCCAGATGAACGAGCCGCCGGGAAACCGTCTGCGCGTTGCACTGACCGGCCTGACCATGGCGGAGAAATTCCGTGACGAAGGTCGTGACGTACTGCTGTTCGTCGATAACATCTATCGTTACACCCTGGCCGGTACGGAAGTATCCGCACTGCTGGGCCGTATGCCTTCCGCAGTAGGTTATCAGCCGACTCTGGCGGAAGAGATGGGCGTTCTGCAGGAACGTATCACCTCCACCAAAACCGGTTCTATCACCTCCGTACAGGCGGTATACGTACCGGCGGATGACTTGACTGACCCGTCTCCAGCCACCACCTTTGCGCACTTAGATGCAACCGTGGTACTGAGCCGTCAGATCGCATCCCTGGGTATCTACCCGGCCGTTGACCCGCTGGACTCCACCAGCCGTCAGCTGGATCCGCTGGTTGTTGGTCAGGAACACTACGACACCGCGCGTGGCGTTCAGTCCATCCTGCAGCGTTATCAGGAACTGAAAGACATCATCGCCATCCTCGGTATGGATGAACTGTCTGAAGAAGATAAACTGGTGGTAGCACGCGCGCGTAAAATTCAGCGCTTCCTGTCCCAGCCGTTCTTCGTGGCGGAAGTATTTACCGGTTCTCCGGGCAAATACGTTTCCCTGAAAGACACCATCCGTGGCTTTAAAGGCATCATGGAAGGCGAATACGATCACCTGCCGGAGCAGGCGTTCTACATGGTCGGTTCCATCGACGAAGCCGTGGAAAAAGCCAAAAAACTTTAACGCCTTAATCGGAGGGTGATATGGCAATGACTTACCACCTGGATGTCGTCAGCGCGGAGCAACAAATGTTCTCCGGTCTGGTCGAGAAAATCCAGGTTACGGGTAGCGAAGGCGAACTGGGGATTTACCCGGGGCACGCGCCGCTGCTCACCGCCATTAAGCCTGGTATGATTCGCATCGTTAAGCAGCACGGTCATGAAGAGTTTATCTATCTGTCCGGCGGCATTCTGGAAGTGCAGCCTGGCAGCGTGACCGTTCTGGCGGATACCGCGATTCGCGGTCAGGATCTCGACGAAGCGCGAGCCCTGGAAGCGAAGCGTAAAGCCGAAGAGCACATTAAGAGCTCGCACGGTGACGTGGATTACGCTCAGGCGTCTGCGGAACTGGCCAAAGCGATCGCTAAACTGCGCGTTATCGAGTTGACCAAAAAAGCGATGTAACACCGGCTTGAAAGCATAAAACCAGTCTGATTGCGGACTGGTTTTTTTTTATCCTCTCAATTTTTATTCGATAAACTAGCAACGACAAAAACAAGCGGCTGAAGGCGACGCGTTTTCAGCGACAGCGCTGTTTTCATTAAATCCTTCTTTCTGTCATTAGCATCTGCACATTGTGCGAAGAAGGAAGGAATGGATGCGTTTTTATTGCATAAAATGAGGGATTATTACTATGTCATTTCAGCCATCCTTTGCGGGTCCACAACCCGACTCAAGGATTGATCGTACTACCTTTATTCGTCGCGCTTATCTTCATCTCGCCGTCGCCATCGTCGGTTTTATCGTATTGAGCGCGGCGTGGAGTTTTATAGGGGTCGGGGAGTATGCGCTTGATGTGCTGCTGGCTGGTGGAAGATATAGCTGGTTGGTTGTTCTCGGCGCTTTTATGCTGGTGGGAATGCTGGCGACCCGTCTGGCGGATAATACGGGGACTAATCAAACGCAACTTATCGGGCTGGGGATTTATGTGTTGGCAGAATCCCTGATTTTTGCCCCCCTGTTAACGGTGGCGGCGTATATTAACCCGTCGAGCATTGGCGCGGCGGCAATAACGACTCTGTTGCTGGTCGGCGGCCTGACGTTTACCGCTTTTTCCATAAAAAAAGACTTTTCTTTTCTGCGCTCGTTTCTGACTATGGCTGGGTTCATTGCTTTTGGCGCGATTATTGCCAGCGTCATCTGCGGCTTCTCGCTGGGCGTCTGGTTTTCTGCGCTAATGGTACTGCTGTGCGCGGGGTTTATACTTTACGACACTTCTAACATTATTCACCATTACCCTACCGATCGCCCTGCTGGCGCGGCATTACATCTGTTTGCTTCTATCGCAACCATGTTCTGGTATATTTTGCGGATTTTTATGTCGCGTAATTAAGTAAAAAATACGCGCAACGGAAAACCAGCGGCCTCTGTCGCTGGTTTTTGCTTTTCTGACTCCCCTGCGCTTTATTACGTTATCTTCTTTATTTATGGAGTAAAAAAACAGCAAAAACATCGGACTACGTTGCCAATACGCGGGTGTTTTTACTTTTCAGGAGACAAGAGGCGCGGTAATGAACGAAAATGATTCATTAGCAGGCGGGGATGTTATCCCGGTGAGCGTTTTATCCTTCTTCCATTTTACGATGAAAAAAATGTAGTATTTTCAACGTGAAACAGTATAAATTCGTTCTCAAATTACAGTCAGGACGCGTATGTTAAATAGTGCTATGAGCGTAGTGATCCTTGCCGCAGGTAAAGGCACGCGCATGTATTCCGATATTCCTAAAGTGCTGCACACGCTGGCGGGTAAATCCATGGTGCAGCATGTCATTGATGCAGCTACTAAATTAGGGGCCGCACAGGTTCATCTGGTCTATGGCCACGGTGGCGAGTTGTTAAAACAGACCCTGAAAGATGACAAGCTGAACTGGGTGCTTCAGGCGGAACAGTTGGGAACAGGTCACGCAATGCAGCAGGCCGCGCCCTTCTTTAGCGACGATGAAGATATTTTAATGCTTTACGGCGACGTGCCGCTGATTTCGGTTGAAACCTTACAGCGCCTGCGCGATGCCAAACCGCAGGGTGGTATTGGGTTATTAACCGTGAAGCTGGACGATCCGAGCGGCTATGGCCGTATTACGCGTGAAAACGGTAAAGTGACCGGCATCGTTGAACATAAAGACGCCACTGATGAACAGCGTCAGATCCAGGAAATTAACACCGGTATTCTGATCGCCAACGGCGCGGACCTGAAACGCTGGTTGTCTAAGCTGACTAACAATAATGCGCAGGGTGAATATTACATCACAGATATCATCGCGCTGGCTTATCAGGAAGGACGGGAAATCGCCGCGGTGCATCCGGCTCGCATCAGCGAAACGGACGGCGTGAATAACCGTCTACAGCTTTCTCGTCTGGAGCGTATTTACCAGGCCGAACAGGCGGAGAAACTGCTGTTATCCGGCGTTATGTTGCGCGATCCGGCTCGTTTTGATCTGCGCGGTAATCTGGCTCACGGGCGTGATGTGGAAATTGACGCTAACGTTATCATCGAAGGTAACGTGACGCTCGGTCACCGCGTGAAGATCGGCGCGGGCTGCATTATTAAAAACAGCGTTATTGGCGATGACTGCGAAATTAGCCCATACAGCGTGGTGGAAGATGCGCATCTGGAAGCGGCCTGCACCATCGGTCCGTTTGCTCGCCTGCGTCCAGGCGCGGAGCTGTTAGCGGGCGCTCACGTCGGCAATTTTGTTGAGATGAAAAAAGCGCGTCTGGGTAAAGGTTCTAAAGCCGGTCATCTGACCTATCTGGGCGATGCGGAAATTGGCGACAACGTGAATATCGGCGCGGGGACCATCACCTGTAACTATGATGGCGCGAACAAATTCAAAACGGTTATTGGCGACGATGTGTTTGTCGGCTCCGATACCCAACTGGTGGCGCCGGTTACTGTTGGTAAAGGGGCTACCATCGCCGCAGGGACTACCGTCACCCGTAATGTAGCCGACAATGAGCTGGTATTAAGCCGCGTGCCGCAGGTGCATAAGCAAGGCTGGCAGCGTCCGGTGAAGAAAAAGTGATTTTGTAGGCCGGATAAGCGTCAGCGCCATCCGGCAGACCGGAGATGAGAGGATAAAATAATCCTCCGCTCCATGAGCAGTACTTATAAAAATAACCCCACTCTCTACAAGGCTCGGGGCGCCCGCAACGACGGGCATACAGGTCAGCGACAACGCATGGCGTAATGCCATAATCAGGAAATAAAACTATGTGTGGAATTGTTGGCGCTATCGCGCAGCGTGATGTAGCTGAAATCCTTCTCGAAGGTTTACGTCGTCTGGAATACCGCGGATATGACTCTGCCGGTCTGGCCGTGGTTGATGCAGAAGGTCATATGACCCGTCTGCGTCGCCTCGGTAAAGTCCAGATGCTGGCTCAGGCAGCGGAAGAACATCCTCTGCATGGCGGCACCGGTATTGCTCACACGCGTTGGGCGACGCACGGTGAACCTTCAGAAGCTAACGCGCATCCGCATGTTTCTGAACACATTGTGGTGGTGCATAACGGCATCATCGAAAACCATGAACCGCTGCGTGAAGCGTTAAAAGCGCGTGGCTATACCTTCGTTTCTGAAACCGACACCGAAGTGATTGCACACCTGGTAAACTGGGAACTGAAACAGGGCGGTACTCTGCGTGAGGCTGTTCTGCGTGCTATCCCGCAACTGCGTGGTGCGTACGGTACAGTGATCATGGATACCCGTCACCCGGATACCCTACTGGCGGCACGTTCTGGTAGCCCGCTGGTGATTGGCCTGGGTATGGGCGAAAACTTTATCGCTTCTGACCAACTGGCGCTGTTGCCAGTGACTCGTCGCTTTATCTTCCTTGAAGAGGGCGATATCGCTGAAATCACTCGCCGTTCGGTAAATATCTTCGATAACACCGGCGCGGAAGTAAAACGTCAGGATATCGAATCCAATCTGCAATATGACGCGGGCGATAAAGGTATTTACCGCCACTACATGCAGAAAGAGATCTACGAACAGCCGAACGCGATTAAAAACACCCTTACCGGGCGCATCAGCCACGGTCAGGTGGATTTAAGCGAGCTGGGACCGAACGCCGATGAACTGCTGTCGAAGGTTGAGCATATTCAGATCCTCGCCTGCGGTACGTCTTACAACTCCGGTATGGTTTCCCGTTACTGGTTTGAATCGCTGGCAGGTATTCCGTGCGACGTTGAAATCGCCTCTGAATTCCGCTATCGCAAATCTGCAGTGCGTCGTAACAGCCTGATGATTACCCTGTCACAGTCTGGCGAAACCGCAGATACCCTGGCTGGCCTGCGTCTGTCGAAAGAGCTGGGATATTTGGGCTCTCTGGCCATTTGTAACGTGCCGGGATCTTCGCTGGTGCGTGAATCCGATCTGGCGCTGATGACCAACGCGGGTACGGAAATTGGCGTAGCATCTACCAAAGCCTTTACCACCCAGTTAACCGTGTTGTTGATGCTGGTGGCGAAACTGGCGCGTCTGAAAGGTCTGGATGCGTCCATTGAGCATGATATCGTTCATGGCCTACAGGCGCTGCCGAGCCGTATTGAGCAGATGCTATCGCAGGACAAACGTATAGAAGCCCTGGCGGAAGATTTCTCCGACAAGCATCACGCGCTATTCCTCGGTCGTGGCGATCAATATCCGATTGCGCTCGAAGGCGCGCTGAAGCTGAAAGAGATCTCTTACATTCACGCGGAAGCCTATGCTGCAGGCGAGCTGAAACACGGGCCGTTGGCGCTGATTGACGCCGATATGCCGGTGATTGTGGTGGCGCCGAACAACGAACTGTTGGAGAAACTGAAATCCAACATCGAAGAAGTTCGCGCGCGTGGCGGTCAGTTGTACGTCTTCGCCGATCAGGATGCGGGTTTCGTCAGCAGTGACAACATGCACATCATTGAGATGCCGCATGTGGAAGAGGTCATTGCGCCTATCTTCTACACCGTTCCGCTGCAACTGCTGGCGTATCACGTGGCGCTGATTAAAGGCACCGACGTTGACCAGCCGCGTAACCTGGCGAAATCGGTTACCGTAGAGTAAGTACAAATGTAGTACCAAGCAGAAGGCCGTCGATAGACGGCCTTTTTTTGTGCGCCGTGACAGGCGCTGTTCTTTCTCTATGGTGGCTGAAGAGCGACTAAGAGGTGCTACGCCTGCCTGCGCTACGGGCACCCGGTCACATTCTCTTCTTTAAGGCCCTGGCTCAATCCAGGTGGATCGGAAATCAAACCACCCCAGGTTATTCAGGTGGATCCCCCTGGCCCGGTCGGGGCCTTTGAGTCGCATCCAGTGGTGAAAAAGCGGTTGTAGCCAGCCTGAACGGGTGGTTTCCCTGACCAGTTGTTCCGCGCTGATTGTTTCGGCATGCCACTGGGTTTCCCATTGGGCCAGCAGCGCATCATCCCCACCGCTGATGGCGTGGCGCAGTAAAGGGGAGCCCAGCAGCCATGTACCGACGTTCCACTCTTCGGGAATGGGGAAATTAACTGTCCCCAGCCAGAGATCAACCTCGGCCTTGCCGCTTGCCCAGTCATCATAATTCAGTGCAACGCCCTCAAGTAAAATGCCCTGCTGGCGCATGATCTTTTGCATGATATCCAGAAGCATTGGAAATTCAGGGTGCTGATCGTGATAGGCCAGACGCAGTTTTGCGTAGAGCGACGACGAGATAAAAGGTGAACAGGCCGGGCCCGCCTCAATAGTATGAAACCAGGAGGACAGCAGGCTGCCGCCCGGTACCCAGAAGGGGCGAATTGCCTCACTCAGATGCTGGAGTAAGGCGTAAGGGCTGAGTGTTTCCCGCAGCCAGCGGCGATGTTCGGCGGTATGCCAGTGCGGGGAGCGGCTGTCGCATAATAAAAAATATCCTCCACGCTCGAGAAACATCTCGCGCAGGTTGTCAGAAGGTTTGCCTGATACCTGGCTAAGCCGTCCGGAAACGTAATCCTCATCGCTCAGGCTGGAGCTGAGCCAGGCTGCCGTGTCGTTATCCGACAGCGATTCCGCCAGATTGTCTGTCTCCGTTAAATTCGGCCAGATAAAGACCTCCACTTCATCCAGCAGCCCGCGCAGACCGAAATAGTGGTCAAAGGCCTTCATTTGCAGATGAAAGCCATTGTTTTCCACCACCTCATAAGGGCCAGTCCCCACAGGATGTGCCGGGAAATCAGCGCGTTGTGTATGGTCAGGCGGTAGGATCATGGCATCAATATGGCTGAGCAGTAGCGGCAGTCGGTTATCCGGGTGCGCCAGCGTAATTTCAAGGCTCAGCGGCCCGGTGGCCTGAATGGTCTGCAAGTGCGAGAACAACGGCAGCTTAGCGCTGCGGGTCAGTGAAGCGATAACCGCGTCGATCGTCAGCTCCTGACCATCATGCCAGAGGACGGCGGGGCGCAGATAAAAACGCCAGCGCAGTGGATCAATCTGCCGCCAGTGGTGGGCAAGATCGGCTTCGACTTCACCTTTTTCCTCATTTATGCGCGTCAGGCCGCTAAAAATCTGCCTGACCAGATGCTGCTCAGAGCGACGCAACGGTATGCCGGGGCACAGCGACGGCATTGTCCGGTAATAGGGGATGCACAGCCGCTGATAGTCTGCCCGCACGCTATAGCCCAGCTTTGAACGCAGCAGTTGCGCCACCTGGTGCTTATTTTTACCCAGCAGTTGAATGGCCTGATCAACATGACCAGACTCCAGCAACTGCTCCGCCTTTTCGCTTAACAGCTGTTCTGGTTTATAGCGCAGGTGAAGCCGGGCGCGATGCCCACGTCCGGCCTGTGATTGCCAGATGAGCCACTTTGCCTCCTGCATCTGAAGCAACAGATTACGCATATGTCGCCGGGTGCAGAACAACACATCCGCCAGCTCCTGTAGCGTCACGCTAACGGGCTTGTCGCCATAGTGCTGGAGTAGCTTTAAGTATTTTTGTTCAGTGTGCCGGGTTGCCATAAAAGGTGAAATTTCCCGAACGGGAATGAGCAATTTTTAATATCCCCTTTTTAGCCGATGATTTTCTCTATCGCAACTTCTATGAGGATTCATCATGACAAAGCGCATTAATAAAGATACTCAGGTCTGCATGTCCCTGGCGGCACGCCCGAGTAACTTCGGTACACGCTTTCACAACTATCTGTACGAAGCGCTGGATCTCAATTATCTCTACAAAGCCTTTTCGCCGACCGATCTTACGCAGGCCATTAGCGGCGTGCGCGGTCTGGGGATCCGTGGGTGCGCGATCTCTATGCCATTTAAGGAAGCCTGCATTCCGCTGGTGGATGAACTGGATGCTTCCGCTCAGGCCATTCACTCAGTTAATACCATTGTGAATACCAATGGCCATCTGAAGGCGTACAACACCGATTACATTGCAATAGCTCGCTTGCTGGCGAATTACAAGGTCTCTCCCGACCTGGTGTTTGCTTTGCGTGGCAGCGGTGGTATGGCAAAGGCGGTGGCCTGCGCGCTGAAGGACGCGGGGTTTACCCGTGGTTATATTGTCGCGATTGATGAAGCGTCAGGTAAACAACTGGCCGAACTCTATGGCTATGAATGGCGCCCGGATACCGACGGTATTGAAGCCGATTTGTTAATTAACGCCACGCCTATCGGAATGGCTGGCGGTAATGATGCCGACAAACTCTCTTATTCCGAACAAGAAGTGGATAAGGCGAGCGTTATCTTTGATGTGGTGGCGCTACCGCCCGTCACGCCGCTAATCCGCTACGCCCGTGAATGCGGTAAAACCGTGATTACCGGTTCCGAAGTGTTTGCTATTCAGGCCGTGGAGCAATTTGTCCTTTATACCGGGATTCGCCCGGATGACGCGCTGTTCCAGAAAGCCGCGGCCTGGTCACGTCTGTAACATTTTTTCCCGCTTTTTCTTTAAATTAAAAGAACAGGGTACCCTACTATGACTAAAAAAATTGTTGCTGTGACGGCCTGTCCGACGGGCGTCGCCCATACCTTTATGGCGGCAGAAGCGTTGGAAATTGAAGCCCGCAAGCGTGGTGACTGGATCAAGGTTGAAACCCGCGGTTCCGTCGGGGCGAAGAACACGCTGACCGCGGAAGAGATAGCGCAAGCGGATGTGGTGATTATCGCGGCGGATATTGAACTGGATCTGTCAGGCTTTGTTGGCAAAAGACTCTATCGCACCAGTACCGGCGCGGCGCTAAAAAAGAGTGCGCAGGAAATGGATAATGCTTTCAATAGCGCCGAGGTCTATCAGGGGAGTGCCGGGCGCTCTTCTTCAGCTGGTAAAACAGAGCTACCTGGCGTTTATAAGCATTTAATGACCGGCGTATCCCATATGCTTCCTTTGGTGGTGGCGGGAGGATTGTGTATCGCACTCTCTTTTGTCTTCGGTATCCAGGCCTTCAACGAGCCGGGCACGCTGGCGGCTGCGCTATTTCAAATTGGTGGTAAGGCGGCCTTTGCGCTGATGGTGCCGGTACTGGCTGGGTTTATTGCCTTCTCAATTGCCGATCGTCCGGGTCTGGCCCCGGGGCTTATTGGCGGGATGTTGGCCAGCCTGTGCGGTGCTGGTTTCCTGGGAGGGATTGTGGCCGGTTTTCTGGCCGGTTACAGCGTACGGTTTCTGGCGCAAAATATTAAGCTGCCGGCGTCGATGGAAGCGCTTAAACCTGTGCTGGTTCTGCCGCTACTGTCTACGCTGATTACCGGCCTAATCATGATTTACGTGGTGGGTGGCCCCGTTTCTGCAGTGATGGAAGGGCTGACGACGTTCCTGGGGAATATGACCTCTACGAATGCTATTTTGCTGGGAATGTTGCTGGGCGCAATGCAAGGTTTTGACCTTGGCGGGCCGGTGAATAAAGCTGCGTATACCTTCGGCGTCGGTTTACTGGCTTCTCATTCTTATATGCCAATGGCGGCCATTATGGCGGCAGGGATGGTACCGGCATTAGGAATGGGCGTCGCAACCTGGGCGGCCAGAGCGAAATTCAATGCCGCTGAGCATGAAGCGGGTAATGCATCCTTTATCCTGGGGCTGTGCTTTATCTCTGAAGGGGCGATTCCCTTCGCCGCGCGTGACCCGATGCGCGTCATCCCTTCTACGATGGTCGGTGGCGCAATCGCCGGGGGACTGTCCATGTATTTCGGTTGTACACTGATGGCGCCACACGGCGGCCTCTTTGTCCTGGCGATCCCACATGCGGTGGAACATGTGATGCAGTACCTGCTCTCGATTGCCTTGGGCACGATTGTCTGCGGCCTGATGTACGCGCTGTTGAAACCGTCTGTGGTTGCGCAAACAGTTTAATTCATCTCCCCCTGCAGGCTGGTCTGGTGTCTCCCCGGGCCAGCTTTTTTTATTTCCATTGTCATCAAACCGTCATAATCAAGACATATAACTGTCATCAATTTGTCCTATTTTGCTCATCGTAGCAACTCAAACAATGATTTACCGAAACCGTGCAGGAGACATTATGAAAGTTATGCGTACCACTGTCGCAACTGTTGTCGCCGCGACCTTATCGATGAGCGCGTTCTCTGCCTTTGCAGCAGCAAGCCTGACAGGTGCCGGTGCAACGTTTCCTGCGCCGGTGTATGCCAAATGGGCGGATACCTACCAGAAAGAAACCGGTAACAAAGTCAATTACCAGGGGATAGGCTCTTCCGGCGGCGTGAAACAAATCACCGCGAATACCGTTGATTTTGGCGCTTCCGATGCGCCGCTGTCTGACGAAAAACTGAATCAGGAAGGCCTGTTCCAGTTCCCGACGGTGATCGGCGGCGTGGTGCTGGCGGTGAATATTCCAGGCCTCAAATCCGGCGAACTGGTGCTGGATGGTAAAACACTGGGTGACATCTACCTCGGTAAAATCAAAAAGTGGGATGATGAAGCCATCACCAAACTGAACCCAGGCGTGAAGCTGCCTTCTCAGAACATCGCTGTGGTGCGTCGCGCTGACGGTTCCGGTACTTCCTTCGTGTTCACCAGTTACCTGGCGAAAGTCAACGACGAGTGGAAATCGAAAGTGGGCGCGGGTTCTACCGTGAACTGGCCAACCGGCCTGGGCGGTAAAGGTAACGACGGCATCGCGGCATTTGTACAGCGTCTGCCAGGCGCTATTGGCTACGTTGAGTATGCGTATGCCAAGCAGAACAACCTGGCCTACACCAAACTGGTTTCTGCCGACGGTAAACCGGTAAGCCCGACGGAAGAGAGCTTCTCTAATGCGGCGAAAGGCGCAGACTGGAGCAAAACCTTCGCGCAGGATCTGACCAACCAGAAAGGTGACGATGTGTGGCCAATCACCTCCACCACCTTTATCCTGGTCCACAAAGCGCAGAAGAAACCTGAGCAGGGTGCTGAAGTGCTGAAGTTCTTCGACTGGGCCTACAAAAATGGCGCTAAGCAGGCGAATGATCTGGACTACGCCAGCCTGCCGGATAACGTTGTTGAGCAGGTTCGTACCGCCTGGAAGACCAGTATAAAAGACAGCAACGGTAAGGCGCTGTATTAATTAACGAATTGGCGGATGGCGCTACGCTTATCCGCCCTACGGTTTCGACCGCAGGCCCACGTTGTAGGCCGGATAAGCGTAGCGCCATCCGGCAGGGGCAACGTCGTAAAACGCGTTTAATGGAAAGAGTAATTTATGGCTGCAACCAAGCCTGCTTTTAACCCGCCGGGTAAAAAAGGCGACATGATTTTCAGCGCGCTGGTAAAACTGGCTGCGCTGATTGTGCTATTGATGTTGGGCGGTATTATCGTCTCATTGATCATCTCCTCCTGGCCAAGTATCCAGAAATTTGGTTTCTCATTTCTTTGGACTAAGGAATGGGACGCGCCAAACGATATCTACGGCGCACTGGTGCCTATTTACGGCACGCTGGTGACCTCCTTTATCGCACTGCTGATCGCCGTTCCGGTCAGTTTCGGCATTGCCCTGTTTTTAACCGAGCTGGCGCCAGGCTGGCTAAAGCGTCCGCTCGGCATCGCCATTGAGCTGCTGGCGGCGATCCCCAGTATCGTGTACGGCATGTGGGGGCTGTTTATCTTCGCGCCGCTGTTTGCGACGTACTTCCAGGAGCCGGTCGGCAATATTCTTTCCAACATTCCGTTTGTCGGCGCGCTGTTCTCCGGCCCGGCATTTGGTATCGGCATTCTGGCGGCGGGCGTCATCCTCGCCATCATGATCATCCCCTACATTGCGGCGGTTATGCGCGACGTCTTCGAGCAAACGCCGGTAATGATGAAAGAGTCCGCTTACGGTATCGGCTGCACTACCTGGGAAGTTATCTGGCGCATCGTGCTACCGTTCACCAAAAATGGCGTGATCGGCGGCATTATGCTGGGGTTGGGCCGTGCTCTGGGTGAAACGATGGCGGTCACTTTTATCATCGGCAACACTTACCAGCTCGACAGCGCGTCGCTGTATATGCCGGGCAACAGCATCACTTCCGCGCTGGCGAACGAATTCGCTGAGGCGGAATCGGGTCTGCACGTGGCAGCGTTGATGGAACTGGGGCTGATCCTGTTTGTGATCACCTTTATCGTCCTGGCGGCGTCTAAGTTCATGATTATGCGTCTGGCGAAGAACGAGGGAGCACGTTAATGGCTACGCTTGATATGCAGAACACCGCGCAGCTCGCGGAATCCCGTCGCAAGATGCAGGCGCGTCGCCGCATGAAGAACCGTATCGCACTAACGCTATCAATGGCGACGATGGCATTTGGCCTGTTCTGGCTGATCTGGATTTTGATGTCCACTATCACCCGTGGTATCGACGGGATGTCGCTGGCGCTGTTTACCGAAATGACGCCGCCGCCGAACACGGCGGGTGGCGGGCTGGCGAACGCCCTGGCGGGGAGTGGATTGTTGATTCTCTGGGCTACCGTATTGGGTACGCCGCTGGGGATTATGGCCGGAATCTATCTGGCGGAATATGGCCGTAAATCCTGGCTGGCGGAAATCATTCGCTTTATTAACGACATTCTGCTTTCCGCGCCGTCAATTGTTGTGGGGCTGTTTGTTTACACCATCGTGGTGGCGCAGATGCAGCACTTCTCCGGTTGGGCAGGGGTGATTGCGCTGGCGCTGTTGCAGGTACCGATCGTTATCCGTACCACTGAAAACATGCTCAAATTGGTGCCGGATAGCCTGCGTGAAGCCGCTTATGCGCTGGGTACGCCGAAGTGGAAGATGATCTCCGCGATTACGCTGAAAGCCTCTATCTCCGGCATTATGACCGGTATCCTGCTGGCTATTGCGCGTATCGCCGGGGAAACGGCGCCATTGTTGTTTACCGCGCTCTCGAACCAGTTCTGGAGCACCGACATGATGCAGCCGATCGCCAACCTGCCGGTGACCATTTTTAAATTCGCGATGAGCCCGTTTGCCGAATGGCAACAATTAGCCTGGGCGGGCGTGCTGATTATTACCCTGTGCGTACTGCTGCTGAATATTCTGGCGCGCGTGATTTTCGCCAAGAAGAAACACGGTTAAGTTTAATACCTTGCCGGATGGCGGCGTAAACGCCTTATCCGGCCTACGGTTGACATATATGTAGGCCTGATAAGCGAAGCGCCATCAGGCATGATGAGGAAAAGAGTGAAATGAGTATGGTTGAAACTGCCCCGAGTAAGATTCAGGTTCGTGATTTGAACTTCTACTACGGCAAATTCCATGCCCTGAAGAACATTAATCTGGATATCGCGAAGAATCAGGTAACGGCATTTATCGGGCCATCCGGCTGCGGTAAATCAACGCTACTGCGTACCTTCAATAAAATGTATTCGCTTTATCCGGAGCAGCGCGCGGAAGGTGAAATTCTGCTGGATGGCGACAATATTCTCACCAACACCCAGGATATCGCGCTGCTGCGCGCAAAAGTGGGGATGGTATTCCAGAAGCCGACGCCGTTCCCGATGTCCATCTATGACAATATCGCCTTTGGCGTGCGTCTGTTTGAGAAGCTGTCTCGCGCCGATATGGACGAGCGCGTGCAGTGGGCGTTGACCAAAGCCGCATTATGGAACGAAACCAAAGATAAATTGCACCAGAGCGGGTACTCTCTCTCCGGTGGTCAGCAGCAGCGCCTGTGCATTGCGCGTGGTATCGCCATTCGCCCGGAAGTGTTGCTGCTGGATGAGCCATGTTCAGCTCTGGACCCGATCTCTACCGGGCGTATTGAAGAGCTGATCACCGAGCTGAAACAGGATTACACCGTGGTGATCGTGACCCACAACATGCAGCAGGCGGCACGTTGCTCCGATCATACGGCGTTTATGTACCTGGGCGAGTTGATTGAGTTCAGCAACACGGACGATCTGTTCACCAAGCCCGCGAAGAAACAAACAGAAGACTATATCACCGGTCGTTACGGTTAATTCAGGAGTGCGTAATGGACAGTCTGAACCTTAATAAACATATTTCCGGCCAGTTCAACGCCGAACTGGAAAGCATCCGCACTCAGGTAATGACCATGGGCGGCATGGTGGAGCAGCAGCTTTCTGACGCTATCACCGCCATGCACAACCAGGACAGCGAGCTGGCGAAGCGCGTGGTAGAAGGCGACCATCAGGTTAATATGATGGAAGTCGCCATCGATGAAGCCTGCGTGCGTATTATCGCCAAGCGCCAGCCGACGGCGAGCGATCTGCGTCTGGTGATGGCGATTATCAAAACCATCGCCGAACTGGAGCGCATTGGCGACGTGGCGGATAAAATCTGCCGTACCGCGCTGGAGAAATTCTCCCAGCAGCACCAGCCGCTGTTGGTGAGTCTGGAGTCACTGGGCCGCCACACCGTGCAGATGCTGCACGACGTTCTGGATGCGTTCGCGCGGATGGATCTCGACGAAGCGGTGCGTATCTACCGTGAAGACAAGAAAGTTGACCAGGAATATGAAGGCATCGTGCGTCAGCTGATGACCTACATGATGGAAGACTCGCGCACGATTCCCAGCGTGCTGACCGCGTTATTCTGCGCGCGCTCTATCGAGCGTATCGGCGACCGCTGCCAGAATATCTGCGAATACATCTTCTACTTCGTGAAGGGGCAAGACTTCCGTCACGTGGGCGGCGATGAGCTGGATAAGCTGCTGGCGGGGAAAGACCCGAAAGAGTAAATCTCATTCTTTTGCCCGGTGGCGCTGCGCGTACCGGGCCTACAGGTACAGATGCTGTAGGCCGGATAAGCGTCAACGCCATCCGGCATTTCAGTTAACGCGTAATCTCCCACCCGCGCGCTTTCCACAATCCCGGCAACTGCGCCAAATCGGTAAACGTCGTCACGTTAGGGTGATCGATCGGCTTGTTATGCGGATCGGCGCAGAAATAAAACACTTCCATTCCCGCCGCAATTCCTGACTGCGCGCCTGCGCTGGAATCATCCACCAGAATACACTTCTCAACATTGACTTTCATGGCGTTCGCCGCATGGAGCATCAGCGCCGGATCGGGCTTCCAGCGTTGAATATCGTAACCGCTAAACAGTAAATCGGGAAAATGATGCAACATGCCCAGTTTACCCAGCGAATGCTGCATCTTACTGACCGGCCCGTTGGATACCACGCACATGGGCGTCTTAATGCTCTCCAGCAGGGTATTTGCGCCCGCGATCGCTTCCAGTTCGGTATCGAACAGACGCGCAACCTCGGCGCGATACACGGATTCCAGCTCCGCCTTTGCCAGCGCAACGCCATGCTCTTTACTGATGGTATCGATAATTTCGTAGAGTTTTACGCCCTTAAAGCGTCTGAATACTTCCGTGAGCTCAAGCGTAATGCCGAACTGCCGGAACATAGTGACATAGGCGCGCGAGCAAATCACTTCACTGTCGACCAGCGTGCCGTCACAGTCAAAAAACACCGCTTCGATTTGGGACATGTCATTTCCATTTTAACAAGTTTAACGTTTACGTAATGCTGAATGAGGGGACGCAATCGTTGCCGTACTAACAAATTGAGTGAAAAAATTACCACACAACTGCGCCAGGTGTCGCATTTTGGTATAGGATAACGGCGAATTTTCCCTCCTTTCTCCGGAAATTGATAATGAGTCAACAACACACCACCCAGGCTTCTGGTCAGGGTATGCTGGAACGCGTGTTTAAACTGCGCGAACATGGCACGACGGCACGAACCGAAGTGATCGCCGGTTTTACCACTTTCCTGACGATGGTTTATATCGTTTTTGTTAACCCGCAAATTCTGGGCGTAGCTGGCATGGACACCAGCGCCGTCTTTGTGACCACCTGTCTGATTGCGGCCTTTGGCAGTATTCTGATGGGCCTGTTCGCTAACCTGCCGGTGGCGCTGGCGCCCGCGATGGGGCTGAACGCGTTCTTTGCCTTCGTGGTTGTGCAGGCAATGGGACTGCCGTGGCAGGTAGGCATGGGCGCCATTTTCTGGGGCGCTGTTGGTCTTTTATTGCTGACTATCTTCCGCGTGCGTTACTGGATGATCGCCAACATTCCGGTCAGCCTGCGCGTGGGCATCACCAGCGGCATCGGCCTGTTTATCGGCATGATGGGGCTGAAAAACGCCGGCGTGATCGTCGCTAACCCGGAAACGCTGGTCAGCATCGGCAACCTGACCTCGCACAGCGTGCTGCTGGGGGTTCTCGGATTCTTTATTATTGCGATTCTCGCTTCGCGCAACATTCATGCGGCGGTGCTGGTGTCCATCATCGTCACGACGCTGCTTGGCTGGATGATGGGCGATGTACACTACAACGGCATTGTCTCCGCGCCGCCAAGCGTCACCAGCGTGGTAGGGCATGTCGATTTGGCAGGCTCGTTCAATCTTGGCCTGGCGGGGGTTATTTTCTCCTTCATGCTGGTAAACCTGTTTGACTCCTCCGGTACGCTGATTGGCGTGACCGATAAAGCCGGCCTGGCGGATGAGAAAGGCAAATTCCCGCGCATGAAGCAGGCGCTGTTTGTTGATAGTATCTCTTCCGTCACTGGCGCATTTGTCGGAACGTCTTCTGTGACCGCTTATATTGAATCGTCTTCCGGCGTTTCGGTGGGCGGTCGCACCGGTTTGACGGCGGTGGTGGTCGGTATTTTGTTCCTGCTGGTTATCTTCCTGTCGCCGCTGGCGGGCATGGTGCCGCCTTACGCGGCGGCGGGCGCGCTGATTTACGTCGGCGTGCTGATGACCTCCAGCCTGGCGCGGGTAAACTGGCAGGATTTAACCGAATCGGTCCCGGCGTTTATTACGGCGGTAATGATGCCGTTTAGCTTCTCGATCACCGAAGGTATCGCGCTGGGCTTTATCTCCTACTGCGTGATGAAAATCGGTACCGGTCGCCTGCGCGACCTTAGCCCGTGCGTAGTGATTGTCGCGCTGTTATTCGTGCTGAAGATTGTGTTTATTGACGCACACTGATGAAATGAACCCTCGCCCCATCGGGGGGAGGGTTTTTAACGAACTTACGCTTTAACGCGCTGAATATACTCGCCAAATGCGGTCAACTGACCGGTCAAATGATCTAACGTTCCCTGATCCACCACTTCGCCCAGTTGCGGGTCGACTTTATTCTGAATCACGCCGCCCATAAATTCCGGTTTGTTCATCACCATTGCATCAAGGAACACCAGAATCTGGCGCAGATGATACTGGCAGCGCGCGCCGCCAATCGCCCCCATTGAACTGGTCTGGATAAGAACGGGCTTACCCGCCAGCGGCTGCTCAGGCAGACGGGATAGCCAGTCGATGGCATTCTTCAGGCCGCCGGGAACGGAATAGTTATATTCCGGCGTCACAATGACGACGCCGTCGGCGTTGCGAATCTGCTCCGCCAGCGCCTCTACGCTGGCTGGAAATCCCTCTTCCTGCTGGATATCGGCGTCATACAGCGGAATATCCCCGATCGAAGGCAGCGGCGATACCGTCATTCCTGCCGGCGCGACTTTAGGCAGCGTACGCGCCACCATCCCGTTAAAGGAACCTTTGCGTAAACTTCCCAGCAGTGTAACCACATTCAGCGTTTCAGACATACGTGCCCCTTTTTTCATTATGAACGATTAAGCGTATACGATTTGGCGGCGGGGAGTTGGGCGAATCGCATCAGACGGCCGGTTGGCTCATTGGCGCGCGTCTGGATATCGAGCAGGCTTTTCCAGCCCAGTTTGCCATCGAACTCCCACACTTTTAATTTTTCTATCGCTGGCGTAACGGTTACGGACCATACCAGCACATCTTCCGCATCGCATACGGCTTCAAGCTGTGTGACATGCGCGCACTTCAGGCGTCCGGCAACGGGTAAAAGTTGCAGCTCCCGCGGATCGTCATTCATGACATCGCCGGTGAGTTTTAACACGCTCTGGCGCAATGTGATGAGTTGCGCTCGCGCTTCGTTGGGATCGTTTTGATTGGCTACCCATAAGTTTTCATTGCGGGAGAAAGGGTGGCGTTCGAGCGAATGCGGATGGTGAAAGCCGCGGGAGGTGCGCTGTAATTCCATATCCAGCCCGCACTCTCCTTCGGTGGTCAACGCCACGCCAACCATATTTCCGGCGTAGGAGATAGAAAAACCTGGCAGATTTTTGTCACGAAACGCGGGTTTACCTTTCGCCTGAATAATGATTTCCGGCAGCTCGCTAATTCCGTACAGCATAAACATCAGTTCGGCAAGAAGGCCTCTGGAGGCGAGAAAACGCGTTCGTCGGTGAGCAGGCAGGTTTCTGGCTTCAATATGGCAAGACGAAGAGAGACGAATTGAAACCAACTGTCCCTCCGTAAGTATCCCTCTGGCAAAGTGAGTCGCCATTTTTCGCTCCGTGATTAATGGGCCGTGATAATGACGAGAGTAACATTAACGTAAATTATGGACAGGTTTTACGCGCTAAAAATTCAATTTCAGAACGTTCTTTAATCAGACGGTGACATTTCTGGTAAGAGGAAGGTTAATTTATCAACGCAGGTGGTCAGATAAGGCGACGGCAGAGCGTGTTGATAGCCTGTCGTAGCCACACAATCTTGGGATTATGACTATTACGTTTGTGCCATAATAGGGTAAACGGCACCATCAGCTTTTCCCGCTGTTGCGCATCAAAAGGCAGGGGGCGCGCCACTAACGGTAGCTGGTGGAGCTGATTGTAGTGCTGGCAATAGCGCGGCGCGGTTGCTATCAGGGTGTGATCCGGCTGGGCGGCCATAAAGAGCGACTGCTCGAACCCCGGCAGGCTCAACGCGATATGGCGTTTGCGTCCCATTTCTTGCAGGACATCATCCAGCGCCCAGGTATCGCTTTGCTCCCAGCAAATACTGATATGCGGGTAGCGCAGAAATGTGTCCAGATCCCACGCTTCGCGCAGCGCCGGATGATCTTCCCGCAGCCAGACCCACGGCAAATCGCTAAACAACACCTCAAAATCAATCGCGAGCGGCAACAGACTGAGCAATTCTCGCGAGCGGGGATGGCTTTCGCGTCCGGTAAATCCGATATCGACTTCCCCACGCGTAATCGCCTCCAGCGAGTCATAATCCCAGTTGCGAACCTTAATGGTAGCCTGCGGATAGCGCTGATAAATCTGCTGCGACAGTGAATTAAACATAATCATCATCAGCGGCGACTCTGCCGCCAACTCAAATTTTAAACCGCGCGGCGTTTGATGATGCGGCTTATCAAGCAGTTGGTTCCCCATCTGCATCCAGTCCGCCAGACTTTGCTCCATACTGACCATCAGCGGCGTCGGCGCCAGGCCCAGCGGCGTATTGACGAACAGCGGATCGTCAAACCATGCCCGGAGTTTCGCCAGCGATTTGCTGACCGCAGAGGGCGTTACGTTCATCCGTTTTGCAGCTTTAGTGACGCTGCGCTCCTGCATGAGTAACTGTAGGCATAACAGCAGATTAAGATCGAGATTGGTAAGGGATTTCTTCATGCTCGGCTACGGACCTGTTGGGCGTGACGGAGAAGATCAGCAGAATACTCACTATGCTACAACCAATCAGAATCCCGATCAGCATATTCATCGCGCTGATACCGAGTATTGCCGCCAGCCAAATCCACAGTGATGAACCGCAAACCTGCGCGATACCCAGCGTGGAACTGGCCACTCCGGCGCGCAGCGAAAACGGCCCCAGCGCCTGGCTCATCGCGACGCCAAAACCAACCGAGAATCCGGCGCAGATAAGCGTCAGGCCAAAGAGCGTGACGGTATTGGTATGAGCAAGGCTTAACGTCACGCCAGCCGTCAAAAACAGCCCCTGTGAGACGAGCATTAAAGTTCGCGGCTTAAATAACCCAAGCGCAAAAGGGGTAGAAAAAGAGACGACCATACTGACGCCTGCGGTGAGCGCCATGGTAATGGCATAGTCGCCACGACTAAATCCCATCACCTCCATCAGCAGCACTGGAGAGGCATTGACGAAGGTCAGGATCACCGACACGCTAAGGGTGGTGATCGCTAGTCGACTAACGAAAAAACGGTTAACCAGCGACTCGGCGGCGGGCGACGATCGTGATAAATCGCGTGGAGCCAGCCTTGCCGGGCGCGTCTCGCGCAGGATAAACAGTGATAACAGGCCCACAATAATGCCCATCGCGGACATCGTATAGAACAGACTTTGCCAGGGGAAACGAAGCATAATCAAATGCCCCACCACCGGGGCGAGTACCGGCACAATACAGGTAATCCCATTCAATAATGACAGCACTTTCGCCCGGCGATGCTCATCAAGCGTGTCGCGCAGAATGGCGAACGCCACCACATAGCAGCCGCCTGCGCCTACTCCCTGAAGAAAACGTCCACTCAGAAATAGCGAGCCTTCCGACGCCCGTGAACAAAGCAGTGAGGCCATCATAAAGACGAGCGCGCCGACGATCGCGACCGGCTTGCGGCCTGACTGGTCGGCTATCTTCCCGGCAAACAGCATGGCCGTCGCCATTCCGGCCAGGTAAACGGAGAAGGCGATATGCAACTGCGCCTCGCTGGCGTTCAGATCGGCGGCTATACGCGGTAAACCGACCAGATACATATCAATACCGGCAGGATAGAGTAAAACCAGGGCAAAACTACACAGTAGAAAACGTTTCATAGCGGCCTCACGAAAAGTGTGGCGCTAAGAATACGGGGCGACGTTGCGCGAGACGAGTTGCCATTTGGACAACAGTGATTTCCGCATGGGAAATCATTGCTGCCGGATGGCAGCATAAACGCCTTATCCGACTTACGGGTTTTGTAGGCCCGGTAAGCATCGCGCCACCGGGCAACACAACGTTATTTGCCAATACAGAAGCTGGAGAAAATCCGTCCCAGCAGGTCGTCGGAGGTAAACTCGCCGGTAATCTCGCTTAAGCTTTGCTGCGCCAGGCGCAACTCTTCCGCCAGCAGTTCCCCCGCCCATGCGCCTAATAACTGCGCTTTGCCCTGCTCAAGATGTTCAGCGGCTTCCGCCAGCGCCTGTAGGTGACGGCGACGGGCCAGGAAGCCGCCTTCCATATTGGTATCAAAACCCATGCTCTGCTTGAGGTGGTTACGCAACACGTCGACGCCTTCGCCGGTACGCGCCGAGAGGCGAACCAGTGAGTGACCATTTACTTCACTAATACCCAGCGTTTCGCCGGTGATATCCGCCTTGTTACGTACCACGGTAATCGGTAGATTTTTGGGCAGACGGGCGATAAAGTCCGGCCAGATGTCGGCAGGGTCCACGGCGTCCGTCGTGGTGCCATCCACCATAAACAGCACGCGATCGGCCTGTTCAATCTCCTGCCAGGCGCGTTCGATGCCGATACGCTCAACTTCGTCGCTGGCGTCGCGCAGTCCGGCGGTATCGATGATATGCAGCGGCATCCCGTCGATGTGAATATGCTCGCGCAACACGTCGCGCGTGGTACCGGCGATATCGGTGACAATGGCCGCTTCACGGCCTGCCAGCGCATTCAGCAGGCTGGATTTCCCGGCATTCGGGCGTCCGGCAATCACTACCTTCATCCCTTCGCGCAGCAGGCTGCCCTGGCGCGCTTCGGTGCGCACGGCGTCAAGATCGGCGATGACGCCATTGAGCTGCGCTTCGATTTTGCCGTCAGAGAGAAAGTCGATCTCCTCATCCGGAAAATCAATAGCCGCTTCGACGTAGATTCGCAGGTGAGTAAGTGCTTCCACAAGGTGGTTAACGCGGGCGGAAAATGCCCCCTGTAACGAGTTTAGCGCCGAACGCGCCGCCTGTTCGGAACTGGCATCGATCAGGTCGGCAATGGCTTCCGCCTGGGCTAAATCGAGCTTATCGTTGAGGAACGCTCGCTCGGAGAACTCGCCCGGTCGGGCAATGCGCACGCCTGGAAGCGTCAGGATACGTTTTAACAGCAGGTCCAGGATCACCGGACCGCCGTGCCCTTGTAGCTCCAGCACATCTTCACCGGTGAAGGAGTTCGGGCCGGGGAACCACAGCGCAATACCCTGATCCAGCGCGCTGCCGTCAACGTCTTTAAACGGCAGGTAGTCGGCATAGCGCGGCTTCGGCAGCTTGCCCAGCACCTCTTGCGCAACGTCTCGCGCCTTCAGACCAGAGATACGCAGGATACCCACGCCACCGCGTCCCGGTGGGGTTGCCTGGGCGACGATAGTGTCGTTATGGCTCATGGTTAGTCTCAACTTTGTTGCAATAAAAAAAGGCGGTCATATGACCGCCTTTTGATTGTAGGCCTGATAAGCGTTAGCGCCATCAGGCTGACCGGCGCGCCTTGCCGGATGGCGGCTTCGCCTTATCCGGCCTACACCGAATCAGGATTTTTTCTTCTCGCGGCTATGCAGGCCACGCTTCTCCAGACCACGGTAAATCAGCTGCTGCTGAATGATGGTGACCAGGTTGCTGACGATATAGTACAGCACCAGACCTGACGGGAACCACAGGAAGAACACCGTAAAGATGACCGGCATAAAGGTCATGATCTTCTGCTGCATCGGGTCGGTCACGGTGGTCGGCGACATCTTCTGAATGAAGAACATCGTTACGCCCATCAGGATCGGCAGAATGTAGTACGGGTCCTGTGCGGACAGGTCATGAATCCACAGCGCGAACGGCGCATGACGCAGTTCAATGGAACCCATCAGCATGTAGTACAACGCCAGGAAGATAGGCATCTGGATGATCAGCGGGAAGCAGCCGCCCAGCGGGTTAACCTTCTCCGCTTTGTACAGGGCCATCATCTCCTGGCTTTGGCGCTGTTTATCATCGCCAAGACGTTCGCGCATCGCCTGAATTTTCGGCTGCAGCATACGCATCTTCGCCATTGACGTGTACTGCGCTTTGGTCAGCGGGTACATGATACCGCGAACGATAAAGGTAATGATGATAATGGAGAAGCCCCAGTTGCCCACAAAGCTGTGGATCCACTTCAGCAACTTGAACAGCGGCTGAGAGATGAACCACAACCAGCCGTAGTCCACGGTCAAATCCAGGTGCGGTGCAACAGCCGCCATTTTATCCTGAATTTCCGGGCCGACCCACAGGGTGCTGGTCATCGCGCCAGTCTGGCCTGGCTGTACCAGTACCGGCTGCGCTTTATAGCCGATAGCGACAATGCCGTTACCCAGATTGGCGGTGTAGAAATTGTTGGTGCCGTCGTTACGCGGAATCCATGCGGTAGCGAAATACTGTTGCAACATTGCCACCCAACCGCCTTTGGAGCTGACGTTGAGGTTTTCGTTATCGGCAATGGTGTCGAATTTGTATTTCTCATACTTCTCATCCGGCGTGGAGTACGCTGCGCCGCGGAACGTATGCAGCGCAAAGTTGCTGCTGCCGGTGTCGCGATGAGGAGGCAGGTTGACGGATTGTTTTAACTGACCAAAGGTGGATACTTCCAGCGGTTTTTCGCCGGTGTTCTGCACGCTATAGTTCACGTTAACCGCATAATCGCCACGCTTAAAGACAAACGTTTTGGTAAACGTGTTGCCTGCGGCGTCAGTATAAGTCATCGGAACCTGCAGTTCGTTCTGACCGTCGGCCAGTACAAACGCATCTTTCTCGACGTTGTACAGCGGACGCGGGCCGTTCGCCGGGTTATCCGGGCCGTCGCGGCCTGTCAGGCCGCTTTGCGCCTGATAGATAAACTGCGGGGTGGTTTCCAGCAGCTGGAACGGTTCGTTGGAACCCAGTTCTTTCGGGTAAGCCGGGAGCAAGGCCTGCTCGACATCACCACCACGGGTGTTGATAGTCAAATCAAGCACATCGGTTTTCACCGTAATCATTTTCCCCTGGCCACTGGCTGGTACGCCCTGGTCGGCGGCGCTACCCGCTGCGGTGGTCGTTGTCTGCGTGGTCTGTTGAGTCTGAGGTTGCGGATTTTTATCCTGCTCCCAGGCTTGCCAGATCATGAAAGACACGAACAGCAAAGCGATGACTAAAAGATTGCGTTGCGAATCCATCGTTAGTGTTCTCTGGTATCAAATGGTCCGGGCGGGACGGGATCGTCACCACCAGGGTGTAAAGGGTGGCATTTTAATACGCGTTTCACCGTCAACCAACTGCCTTTTATCACTCCAAACCTGCGCAATGCCTCAATTCCGTAGCTTGAGCACGTTGGCGTGAAACGACAATGCGGCCCAAGCAGCGGACTGATCAGGCGTTGATAGACCCGAATAAGGGCTATCAGGACCCGCGAGCCAGGCGACAGTGGCGGCGCCATAATTTTTCCAACGCTTCCGAGAGAGCACGGTTATCGAGGTCGGCAACCCCTTTTTTCGCCACCACCACGAAATCCATTGCAGGAAGTTCATGCTGGCGCAGACGGAAGCTTTCACGCGTCAGACGTTTAATCCGGTTGCGTTCATGCGCACGTCGAACATTTTTCTTGGCGACGGTAAGACCGATACGGGGATGCCCCAGCGAATTCAGGCGGCCGAGGATGGTGATTTGCGGCGTGCCAGCCCGTTGAGGTTGCTGGAAGACGAATGTGAAATGAGCGGGAGTTAACAAACGTAACTCCCTGGGAAATGCGAGCTTAACCACTCAGGGGTTAGCTTTATTACTTGGAAACGGTCAGACGAGCGCGGCCTTTAGCACGACGACGTGCCAGAACCTGACGACCATTTTTAGTAGCCATACGAGCACGGAAGCCGTGAGAACGGTTGCGCTTCAGTACAGACGGTTGAAAAGTGCGTTTCATGGCGATTTCTACCTAAACTTGAATAAATTCACTGACTTTTGCGTATACCCGAACAAACTTTGAACGACTTACGCCACAGTGTGGGTGATTAAAGAGGCCGGATTGTAATAATTGTACACTCCGGAGTCAATTCTCTTTCCTTATTTTCCCGCGATTTTCCACGCCTTTTTGTGCGGAAAATAAGCAGCGTTGACGCCATATGACGGGCATTGCGCGACGGGTGGAGAATTATACGGACTGCCAGGTAAAGCGCAAGGATCGCCCTGGATCTTTATGCGATCTTTTAGGCGTCTGCTCACCTTTACCTATTAATTTTTTCAATATGCGCGCGAAAGCGTACAGGAGTTCCCCTGGATCGATTACACTTATCCTTTCCTGGAAAGTCCTGTGGATAAATCGGGAAGAATCTGTGAGAAACAGAAGATCTCTTGCTCAGTTTAGGCTATGATCCGCGGTCCTGATCGTTTCAAACGATCCTGGTCAGGCATGAACACGAAATCTTTCAGACTGCGTGAAGTCGCGATCGTTTGAAAGATCCGTGAAAACCGCAGACAGCGGTTCGTGCGTCACCCTTCATGCAGGGTCTTATCGACGTGCGCCAACAATCATTAATGTATCAGCCTTTGTCATTTATCGACTTTTGTTCGAGTGGAGTCCGCCGTGTCACTTTCGCTTTGGCAGCAGTGTCTTGCCCGATTGCAGGATGAGTTACCAGCCACAGAATTCAGTATGTGGATACGCCCGTTGCAGGCGGAACTGAGCGATAACACGCTGGCTTTGTATGCGCCAAACCGTTTTGTGCTCGATTGGGTAAGAGATAAGTACCTCAACAATATCAATGGATTACTCAACACATTCTGCGGCGCGGATGCCCCACAACTGCGTTTTGAAGTGGGAACAAAGCCCGTTACGCAAACGCTAAAAACGCCTGTGCATAACGTTGTCGCGCCTGCGCAGACAACGACGGCGCAGCCGCAGCGCGTAGCGCCTGCGGCCCGTTCGGGCTGGGATAACGTACCAGCGCCGGCGGAGCCGACCTACCGCTCCAACGTCAATGTTAAACATACATTTGATAACTTCGTCGAAGGTAAATCCAACCAACTGGCGCGCGCGGCGGCACGTCAGGTGGCGGATAATCCAGGCGGCGCTTATAACCCGTTATTCCTCTATGGCGGCACCGGTCTGGGTAAAACTCACCTGCTGCACGCGGTGGGTAACGGCATTATGGCGCGTAAACCCAACGCGAAAGTCGTGTATATGCACTCCGAGCGCTTTGTGCAGGACATGGTAAAAGCCCTGCAAAATAACGCCATCGAAGAGTTTAAACGCTACTACCGCTCCGTTGACGCATTGCTGATCGACGATATTCAATTCTTCGCCAATAAAGAACGATCCCAGGAAGAGTTTTTCCACACCTTTAACGCTCTGCTGGAAGGCAATCAGCAGATCATTTTGACGTCGGATCGCTATCCGAAAGAGATCAACGGCGTTGAGGATCGTCTCAAGTCCCGCTTTGGTTGGGGGCTGACAGTGGCGATCGAACCGCCAGAACTGGAAACCCGCGTGGCGATCCTGATGAAAAAAGCGGACGAAAATGATATTCGTCTGCCAGGCGAGGTCGCGTTCTTTATCGCCAAGCGTCTACGCTCTAACGTACGTGAACTGGAAGGCGCGCTGAACCGGGTGATCGCCAATGCCAACTTTACCGGCCGGGCGATTACTATCGACTTTGTGCGCGAAGCGCTGCGCGATTTACTGGCGTTGCAGGAAAAACTGGTCACCATCGACAATATTCAGAAGACGGTGGCGGAGTATTACAAAATCAAAATTGCAGATCTGCTTTCTAAGCGTCGATCTCGCTCGGTAGCACGTCCGCGCCAGATGGCTATGGCGCTGGCAAAAGAGCTCACCAACCACAGTCTGCCGGAAATCGGCGATGCGTTTGGCGGGCGCGACCACACTACCGTACTTCATGCCTGTCGTAAAATTGAGCAACTGCGTGAAGAAAGCCACGATATCAAAGAAGATTTTTCGAATTTAATCAGAACATTGTCGTCGTGATCCTATGAAATTTACCGTTGAACGTGAACATTTATTAAAACCGCTTCAGCAGGTCAGCGGCCCGCTGGGCGGTCGTCCTACGCTGCCGATTCTCGGTAACCTGCTCCTCCAGGTAGCGGACGGTACGCTTTCTCTGACCGGCACCGATCTTGAAATGGAGATGGTCGCGCGCGTTACGCTTTCTCAGCCGCATGAGCCAGGCGCCACTACCGTGCCGGCGCGGAAATTCTTTGATATCTGCCGCGGCCTGCCGGAGGGCGCGGAGATTGCCGTTCAGTTGGAAGGCGATCGGATGTTGGTGCGTTCTGGCCGTAGCCGCTTCTCGCTGTCTACGCTGCCTGCCGCCGATTTCCCGAATCTTGACGACTGGCAAAGCGAAGTTGAATTTACGCTGCCGCAGGCCACGATGAAGCGCCTGATTGAAGCGACCCAGTTTTCGATGGCCCATCAGGATGTGCGCTACTACTTAAACGGTATGCTGTTTGAAACGGAAGGTAGCGAACTGCGCACTGTCGCGACCGACGGCCACCGTCTGGCGGTGTGCTCAATGCCGCTGGAAGCGTCTTTACCCAGCCACTCGGTGATTGTGCCGCGTAAAGGCGTGATTGAACTGATGCGTATGCTCGACGGCGGCGAAAACCCGCTGCGCGTGCAGATCGGCAGTAATAATATCCGCGCGCACGTCGGCGACTTTATCTTTACCTCGAAGCTGGTGGATGGTCGCTTCCCGGATTACCGTCGCGTTCTGCCGAAGAATCCGGATAAACATCTGGAAGCGGGCTGCGATATCCTCAAGCAGGCGTTTGCCCGCGCGGCAATCCTCTCGAATGAGAAATTCCGCGGCGTGCGTCTGTACGTCAGTGAGAATCAGCTCAAAATCACCGCCAATAACCCGGAGCAGGAAGAAGCGGAAGAGATTCTGGACGTGAGCTACGGCGGGACGGAGATGGAAATCGGCTTTAACGTCAGTTACGTGCTGGACGTGCTCAATGCGCTGAAGTGCGAAACCGTGCGCATTATGCTGACGGATTCCGTATCCAGCGTACAGATTGAAGATGCGGCGTCACAGTCGGCTGCCTATGTTGTTATGCCAATGAGGCTGTAGAATCTGAAAAGGGGCTGGTTTACTTGCCATTTCGCCTCCCGGCAGTGCTCGAAATGCTCACGTACTTCGTGTACGCTCCGCTTTCTGCGCGCTGGCGGTAGACGAACTGGCTGCGACACACACGCCCCTGGACGAATGTACTAATATATGTCACTGACGCGCCTTTTAATCAAAGACTTCCGCAACATAGAAAATGCGGATCTCGCTTTATCCCCCGGCTTTAACTTCCTGGTTGGCGCCAACGGCAGCGGCAAAACCAGCGTGTTGGAAGCTATCTATACGCTTGGCCACGGTCGGGCGTTTCGCAGTTTGCAGCCTGGCCGCGTGATTCGTCATGAGCAGGAAGCGTTTGTTCTTCACGGGCGATTACAGGGCGAAGAGCGTGAGACGTCGATTGGCTTAACCAAAGATAAGCAGGGCGACAGCAAAGTCCGTATCGATGGTACCGACGGTCACAAGATCGCGGAGCTGGCGCATTTAATGCCGATGCAGTTGATTACGCCGGAGGGGTTTACTTTACTCAACGGCGGCCCCAAATACAGAAGAGCGTTCCTTGACTGGGGATGCTTTCACAACGAAGCCGGATTCTTCACCGCCTGGAGTAACCTGAAACGATTGCTGAAACAGCGTAATGCTGCGCTGCGCCAGGTGAGTCGTTATGAGCAATTGCGCCCGTGGGATAAAGAGCTGATCCCGTTGGCGGAACAAATTAGTACCTGGCGGGCGGAGTACAGCATCGCTATCGCACAGGACATGGCGGATACCTGTCAGCAGTTTTTACCTGAATTTTCCCTGACGTTCTCTTTCCAGCGCGGCTGGGAGAAAGAGACAGACTATGCGGACGTGCTGGAGCGAAGCTTTGAGCGTGACCGTATGTTGACCTACACCGCGCACGGGCCGCATAAAGCGGACTTTCGCATTCGCGCTGACGGCGCGCCGGTGGAAGATACCCTGTCGCGCGGGCAGCTAAAGTTATTGATGTGCGCCTTACGTCTGGCGCAGGGCGAGTTCCTCACCCGCGAAAGCGGGCGGCGCTGCCTGTACCTGATAGATGATTTTGCCTCTGAACTTGACGATGCGCGTCGCGGACTGCTGGCCAGCCGCTTAAAAGCCACGCAATCGCAGGTCTTTGTCAGCGCAATTAGCGCTGAACACGTTATAGACATGTCGGATGAAAATTCGAAGATGTTTACCGTGGAAAAGGGTAAAATAACGGATTAACCCAAGATTAAATGAGCGAGAAACGTTGATGTCGAATTCTTATGACTCCTCCAGTATCAAAGTCCTGAAAGGGCTGGATGCGGTGCGTAAGCGCCCGGGTATGTATATCGGCGACACGGATGACGGCACCGGTCTGCACCACATGGTATTCGAGGTGGTAGATAACGCTATCGACGAAGCGCTCGCAGGTCACTGTAAAGATATCGTCGTGACTATTCACGCCGATAACTCCGTGTCCGTAACGGATGATGGCCGTGGCATTCCGACCGGGATTCACCCGGAAGAAGGCGTCTCGGCGGCGGAAGTGATCATGACCGTTCTGCACGCGGGCGGTAAATTTGACGATAACTCCTATAAAGTCTCCGGTGGTCTGCACGGCGTGGGCGTCTCGGTAGTCAACGCTCTGTCGCAAAAACTGGAGCTGGTTATCCAGCGAGATGGCAAAATTCACCGTCAGATCTACGAGCACGGCGTGCCGCAGGCACCCCTGGCCGTCACTGGCGATACCGATAAAACCGGCACGATGGTACGTTTCTGGCCGAGCCACGAAACCTTCACTAACGTCACTGAATTTGAATATGAGATCCTGGCGAAACGCCTGCGTGAACTGTCATTCCTGAACTCAGGCGTTTCCATCCGCCTGCGTGACAAGCGCGACGGCAAAGAAGATCATTTCCACTACGAAGGCGGCATCAAGGCGTTTGTTGAATATCTGAACAAGAATAAAACGCCGATCCACCCGAATATCTTCTATTTCTCCACCGAAAAAGACGGTATCGGCGTGGAAGTAGCGCTGCAGTGGAACGATGGTTTCCAGGAAAACATCTACTGCTTTACCAACAACATTCCGCAGCGCGACGGCGGTACTCACCTGGCAGGCTTCCGTGCGGCGATGACCCGTACGCTGAACGCCTACATGGACAAAGAAGGCTACAGCAAAAAAGCCAAAGTCAGCGCCACCGGTGATGATGCCCGTGAAGGCCTGATTGCGGTGGTTTCCGTGAAGGTGCCGGATCCGAAGTTCTCCTCGCAGACCAAAGACAAGCTGGTCTCTTCCGAGGTGAAATCGGCGGTAGAACAGCAGATGAACGAACTGCTGAGCGAATACCTGCTGGAAAACCCATCTGACGCGAAAATCGTCGTCGGCAAAATTATCGACGCCGCGCGTGCGCGTGAAGCGGCGCGTCGCGCCCGTGAAATGACCCGTCGTAAAGGCGCGCTGGACTTAGCGGGCCTGCCGGGCAAACTGGCCGACTGCCAGGAACGCGACCCGGCGCTGTCCGAACTGTACCTGGTGGAAGGGGACTCCGCGGGCGGCTCTGCGAAGCAGGGGCGTAACCGCAAGAACCAGGCGATTCTGCCGCTGAAAGGTAAAATCCTCAACGTCGAGAAAGCGCGCTTCGACAAGATGCTCTCCTCTCAGGAAGTGGCGACGCTGATCACCGCGCTGGGCTGCGGTATCGGTCGCGACGAGTACAACCCGGACAAGCTGCGCTATCATAGCATCATCATCATGACCGATGCGGACGTCGACGGCTCGCACATCCGTACGCTGCTGTTGACCTTCTTCTATCGTCAGATGCCGGAAATCGTCGAGCGCGGCCACGTCTACATTGCGCAGCCGCCGCTGTACAAAGTCAAGAAAGGCAAGCAGGAACAGTACATTAAAGACGACGAAGCGATGGATCAGTACCAGATTTCCATCGCGCTTGACGGTGCGACTCTGCACGCGAACGCTCATGCGCCGGCGCTATCCGGCGAAGCGTTAGAAAAACTGGTCTCTGAATATAACGCCGCGCAGAAAATGATTGGTCGTATGGAGCGTCGCTTCCCGAAAGCGCTGCTCAAAGAGCTGGTGTATCAGCCAACTCTGACCGAAGCCGATCTTTCTGATGAGCAGACTGTAACGCGCTGGGTGAATGCGCTGATTACCGAGCTGAACGAGAAAGAGCAGCACGGCAGTCAGTGGAAGTTCGATGTTCATACTAATACGGAACAGAATCTGTTCGAGCCTATCGTTCGCGTGCGTACGCATGGCGTGGATACCGATTATCCGTTGGATCACGAGTTTGTGACCGGCGCGGAATATCGTCGTATCTGCACGCTGGGCGAGAAGCTGCGCGGTCTGATTGAAGAGGACGCGTTTATCGAACGCGGCGAGCGTCGCCAGCCGGTAACCAGCTTCGAGCAGGCGCTGGAGTGGCTGGTGAAAGAATCACGTCGCGGTCTGGCTATCCAGCGTTATAAAGGTCTGGGTGAAATGAACCCGGATCAGTTGTGGGAAACCACCATGGACCCGGAAAGCCGCCGTATGCTGCGCGTGACCGTTAAAGATGCGATTGCTGCCGACCAGCTGTTCACCACGCTGATGGGTGATGCCGTTGAGCCGCGTCGTGCCTTTATTGAAGAGAACGCCCTGAAAGCAGCGAATATCGATATTTAACCTGCCTTAATCCCCGGCCTACCGCTGGTTGGCCGGGGCATCATGATGTTCATCGACATAGCTGAATAAAAAATCTCTAAAGCGCTGAGTGGCGGGCGTTTGTGCGCGCCACGCATGGAAATAAAGGTTCATATTGCGCCGCAGCGGAGGCGTGAGCGAACAGGTCGCTAATTGGTAGCTTTTGGCGTAATGGCGGGAAAAGGTTCCGGCGATCACCACGCCTTCACACTGCGCCGCCAGCGACATGGCGGTCGCCATATGTTCCACCGTCATTTTGGGCTTAATGCGCACGCCAGCGGTCGCGGAGATCATCGGAACGGATTCGTTGCCAACGGCGATCAGCTCTTCGCTTTGAATCTCTTCCCAGCGTACCGCTTTTTTATGCAGACGATAGTCAGGATGGCAGTACAGGGCGATTTCCGTTGTGAACAGCGTTTGTTTATCGATTTCCGGTTCCAGCGGCCGCTCAGGGCCGATACCGAAATCCGCTTCTCCCAGCATAATGCTTTTTTGTAATTGCGACATGGGCTTATCAATAAGCTGTACGTGGGTATGCGGATGCTGCCGCTTAAAGGCATGGATGATTTGCGGTAGAAAAGCACAGGCGATCAGCGGCGCGCCAACAACCCGTACCAGGGATTTTTTGATCTCTTTCAGGTCGCGAGCATAGTTTTCAGCTCGCTGGAATTCTTCAACCACCCGCATAGCGGAGGGCAAAAATTTTTCTCCGTCGGGCGACAGCTTCACCACGCGCGAAGTGCGGTCGAAAAGGGAAACCTCCATCTGGCTTTCCATTTCGTTGATTAAACCGCTAACGGCGCCCTGCGTGATGCACAGATATTTGCTGGCAGCGGTAAAACTGCGCAAATCCGCGACGGCCAGAAACGCGCGAAATTGCCGGATAGTTAAATTCATTTGCCACCTGTCTTACCCCTTTACAGAGAAGATTTTATCTCAGGCTGGATAAGGTCGCGTTGATACGACTCGCAAATACAGGGGGTCTGCCTGCGGCGCAGGCAGACAGTTGGTTTATTTTACGGTGATGGTTGGTGATTTTTTCATGGTTTCTTCGGTCAGTTCCTGGCCGATGCCGGGAAGCTCCGGGACTTCGTACATGCCGTTCTTCGGCAGGTAGTTGTATTTACAGGTCTGTGTATTCGGTTCCAGCAGCGCATACCTGTGCAGTTCGTGGATAACGAAGTTAGGGATTGCGGTTTCCATATGCAGCGCCACCGCTGTGGAAATCGGCCCTCCGCAAACGTGGATTTGCACCGTTTTGTCGTAAACGTGCGCCATATCGCAGATTTTCTTCACTTCGGTGATGCCGCCGCAGGTGCAGATATCGGGCTGAATCACGCTCAGGCTGCCGTTTTCCAGGAAAGGGCGGTATCCCCAGCGCCAGTATATGCGTTCCCCAGCCGCCAGCGGAATATTGACCTTATCGGCAACCTGCTTCATCTGCCCTGGGTTCAGCGGCATAACCGGTTCCTCGTAGTAGAAGATGCCCAGTTCTTCGATCATGCGGCCAAACTGAATCGCCGAGGTGGTATCCGTAAAAGCGTGCATTTCGGCGATGATATCCACGTCCGGGCCGACTGCATCACGTATGGCGGCCATACGGTCATAGCCCAGGCGCAGGATTTTATCGGTGAGAGGCCCGTTGAGGTTTTGCTGGTTCCAGTTGCCGTGGCGATCCATTGCGACGGTATCCACTTTTATTGCGTCATAGCCTTCGCTGACGGCGGTCAGCGCCGCCTGTGCATACTGCTCCGGCTCGGTCAGCATATCTTTATCGCTGCCGTCCCCCCAACCAAACTGTAGCTGACTGGCGTAGGTTCTGATTTTCTCGCGGCTTTTGCCGCCAAGCATTTTATACAGCGGTACGCCCCACGCTTTGCCTTTGATATCCCACAGCGCGATATCGATGCCGCTCATCGCCGCGGAAAAAATGCCGCCGCCGCCCTGCCCCCAGAAGGTTTTTTTGAGCATCTTTTCCCAGATAGCTTCGTTATTCATCGGGTCCATGCCGATGATAATGGAGGCTAAATCTTTTGCCATGCCGATGCCCGCAGAGGCACCGACGCCGTAAGCCAGCCCGACTTCGCCAAAACCGGAAATGCCCTCATCGGTATTAATTTTTACCACCACCGGACGCCATTTGCTGGTGGCGGACGCAAAATCGTTCGCCACATCAATAATATCAACGCTGGTAATTTTCATAATTTACTCCTCGTAATTAATATTTTTTAATCGTTAAGATTAATGCCGATACCACGGCGATAGCGCTGATAAAAACCAGGCATAGTAAGCCGCCGGTATAAGTTCCAGTGATAGAAATAAATAAGCCGATAAATACGGGAGATAATGAAGAGAGTCCATTGGCGACGCCGTTCATTACGCCGCTGGCGGCGGATATGGATTTTCCTGGTATCATTCCCTGTAATAACGTCCAGGCAACGGGGGTGCCCATCGTACAGAAAGCCACAGCAAAGGAGAGGAGTACTGCTGACATATATTTATGTTCGGTTATGGTACCGAAATAGATACTGACGCCAGCGAAAAACATTAACACCATTAATATGGGAGCGCTGCGTCCTATTTTATCGACGAAGACGCCTGCGGCCGCTTTGGCAAATATCGACAGGACAAAGGGAAGCGACGCCAGCCAACCCATTTCCGCCCAACTGAACCCTCTGGCTGATTTTAGATAGGTTGGTAGCCAGGTAATCATTCCCCAATATAAACATTGCAGACACAGATACCACAGTACCAGCAGCCAATAGCTGTAGTTGGTAATCACCGGTTTTACCCGCAACATAAAACTTTCGCTGTTGCCTGCGCTTTCCGTTTCCTGTCCAGCTTTGATATAAGCCAGTTCTTGTTCGCTGATACTTTTATGTTGTTCTGGTTTATCAGCAACATATCGCCAAAGTAGCCAAAGAGGGATTAACCCGAGAGCGGCGCATAAGAAAAAGTTGGAACGCCAGCCGTGGGTGCCTATCCACCAGGTGAAAAAAGGCATCGCAATGGCGGGTGCCACCGACTGGCCGACGATCCACGCCGCGTTTGCTCTGCCGCGCTCCTGCTTCGGGAACCAGTTTTTAATAAATACGCTTTGCAGTGGATAATAAAATCCCTCTCCGATGCCCAGTAATATACGGCAAATAATAATTAGAGCGAATGATGTGGCGACTCCGCCAATCATTAAAGCGATAGTCCAGATCAGAATACAAAGCATCATTGCTTTTCTGGGGCCGAGATAATCGCCAAGCGGTGATAATACAACGTTAGCGATACCATAAGCGGCCAGAAAGACGGTCATCATCATGCCGATTTGCAAGGGCATACCTTCAATACCCATATAGGCTAAGAAGGGTTCATTCGCGGCTAATACCGAAACATTAACGCGATCGAGATAAGCAATAAATATTCCAATAAACAGACAGGCAACGATTAAAAATCTTTTCCTGGTTGGGGGGGCGGTAAGGGCCATCGACATTAGCGATCTCCTTCTCATCGGATAAGGTTATTTTAAAATATAAGTTTTTGTTGATTTTTACTGATTAAGAACCAATCCCATTAGGCTCTAAGTGATGATGTCCAAAGTAGCAATACGCATTCTTTTAGAAAAACGGTATTTTCTGTTTGATTAATGAGGTTATCTAATACATCAGGAGGGGAGAATACGGCCTGAAAAGGGGAATCTCGTTTGTGAATCTTATCCCCCTTTCTCTCGGATTCTTTACTGTTTTTTGAGCGGAATCGCGTTAGCATGAGTCAGGACTCATTTAATGCGGGGATTTCATGGCTATTAAACTCATTGCTATCGACATGGATGGCACCCTTCTGCTGCCCGATCACACCATTTCTCCGGCGGTTAAAAACGCGATTGCCGCTGCGCGTGAAAAAGGGGTAAACGTGGTGCTGACTACAGGCCGTCCGTATGCGGGTGTGCACAGTTACCTGAAAGAACTTCACATGGAACAGCCCGGTGATTATTGCATTACCTATAACGGGGCGCTGGTGCAGAAAGCAGGGGACGGCAGTACGGTTGCGCAAACGGCGCTCAGCTATGATGACTACCGTTACCTGGAAAAACTGTCCCGTGAGGTGGGTTCTCACTTCCACGCATTAGACCGAAATACGCTTTATACCGCTAACCGCGATATCAGCTACTACACGGTGCATGAGTCGTATGTGGCGACCATTCCGCTGGTATTTTGTGAAGCGGAGAAGATGGACCCGAACACCCAGTTCCTGAAAGTTATGATGATCGATGAGCCTGCCGTTCTCGACCGGGCGATTGCGCGTATACCGGCAGAGGTGAAGGAAAAGTACACCGTGCTGAAAAGTGCGCCGTACTTCCTTGAAATCCTCGATAAACGGGTTAATAAAGGCACTGGCGTAAAATCACTGGCCGAGGCGCTGGGTATTAAGCCAGAGGAGGTGATGGCGATTGGCGATCAGGAAAACGACATTGCGATGATCGAATACGCCGGTATGGGCGTGGCAATGGACAACGCCATTCCGTCGGTCAAAGAGGTGGCTAACTTTGTGACTAAATCGAACCTTGAAGATGGTGTTGCTTGGGCGATTGAACAACATGTTCTGTCCTGATTCACTCCGGCCCGATCGCCGTCGGGCCGATAGTTCCACTCATGAAGCTAATGTGTTGCAACAAAGACGTTGTAGAAAATAGTTTTTTATTTCAAAAGATTAATTCGCACAGAAATCCCGCCTACCAGGCGACGATTACTATATTCTCCCTCCTCCTTTCGATCCGGCGGCGCTTCTCGCCAGAATAAACGCTTCATCATTATGAAAAAATGCTCCCTTTTGCTGCTGGCGCTGCCCGCTATGGCTTTTTCTACCTGGGCGGCTACCAGCCCCCCGGCGAACCTGTCGCCTGTTTATAGCTATCAGGATGACGTCCCATCTGCTGCCACACCGCCAGTTGCGACAACGCCGGTGGCAAAGCCTGCCAGTACATCAGTGTTGCCTTTTCTGGGTGATGACGCCCGAAAGCGTGGCTATGAGCTTCCCGAGCCATTTGGCCTCAATATTAACTACATGAATATTGGGCAGAATATTAACGTTGATAGCATCAACTTTAATGGCCTGGCTTTAGGTCCCAACGGGGGAATTCCATTAGATAACGCATTTAAAATTAACGTCGGTCATACCCGTGAAAAGAGCAAGACCGAAACGGTCAAGCTGGATGCCTGGCTGCTGCCATTTATGAATGTGTACGGCCTGGTGGGCTATACCGATGGTCATTCCGTTTCGCAAATTGGTGTTGGGTTGATGACGAAAAATGGCCACGTTTTTCATCCCGCCGATCTGCAAAACCTCAAATTTAAACTCGACTTTAAAGGCACTACCTATGGCATCGGCACCACGCTGGTCGGCGGCGTAGGTAACTGGTTTACCGCTGTTGATGCTAACTACACCCAGACACAGTTCGATATTCTTGATGGCAGCATCGACGCCTTTACCGTCTCACCTCGCGTTGGTTACCGTTTTACCACCCCGGGTATAGATAAGATGCATCTGCCGTCGGGCAAGCTAAACGTCTGGGTCGGCAGCATGTATCAGGATGTGCAGCAGGAGTTTAAAGGCAGCCTCGACGACCTGACCATGCCGTCAGCGACGCTACAAAGGCTGGTGAGTATGGCTAACTATAACAATAACGGCCGCTTTGACGTCAAACAGCATCTACAATCACCGTGGAACATGCTGCTGGGCGCTCAGTATGAAATAACCCGCCATTTCAACGTTACCACCGAGTTTGGCTTTGCCGAGCGCAATAGCTTCTTTGTGGCCGGTGAGTACCGCTTTTGAATCGCTGCCATTACCGACTGTTGCTTTGCGTCGTCGGTGTGCTGTCCGGCGTGGCGCAGGCGTCGCTGCCCAGCCGCAGTCAGGTGGACGGCTGGCTACAACAAATGGGGGATAGCGATACTTACGATGCCGCCAAAGGCGTCAACTGGGGAGTAATGCCCGGGCCATTTTATACCCCTGAACTGGGGCTGGGCATCGGCACCGCTATCGTCGGTATGTATCGCCCCGATCCTGCCGATAAGGTTAGCCAGGTATCCACGCTGTCGCTGAGCGGCTATTTCAGCTCCACAGGCGCTTTTGGCGTAAGCCTGCAAAATTACGCTTTTTTCGCGCAAGATCGCTGGCGTTTCTTCCTCACTGGCGCATTGAGCGACACGCCCACTTACTATTGGGGACAGGGTTTTGCCGCCGGTGATAAAGACAGCCATAAGCAGGCCTATACTGCGCAGGTGCTGGATCTGCAACCCATGCTGTATCGTCGGCTTGTTAACAATATCTATCTTGGCGTTGGCTGGACGCTGGATGTACAGCACGCCGCGCAAATTGATGAGACCGATCCGCCCAAAATTCAAAGTACAGCGCAGGGCTGTTCTTCACTGAGTAACGGCGGTAGCGTTGAGATTAGCTGGGATGATCGTGATTTTATACCTAACCCACGCAAAGGGCAGTATGCCACCCTTCGCTATACCCACTTCGCGCCGGACGTCGGTAGCGATACGCGGTTCGATGAATACCAACTGCACTATAGTCGTTACTATGCCCTCAATGATAAAGATGTGCTGGCCTGGGAAACGGACGGCGCCTTTACTCAGGGTGATGTGCCGTGGAATATGCTGCCGCTGCTGGGCAGTAACCATCGTATGCGCGGCTATTATGAAGGGCGCTATCGCGATAAAAATGCTATCAGCGGTCAGCTGGAATATCGCCATAAGCTGAGCTGGCGGCATGGCGTTGTCGGTTGGGTGGGCGCGGGCACCATGGGATCGTCTTTGCATCATCTGGATGACGGGCGATGGCTGCCTTCTGCGGGCGTGGGCTATCGCTTTGAGTTCAAGCCGCGCGTCAATGTGCGGCTGGATTACGGCGTGGGCAAAGCTAGCAGCGGTTTTTATTTTCAGGTAGGAGAAGCATTTTGAGGTCCGTCGTTCGGGTTATCTTTCTGGCGCTGCTGTTTCTGGCGGGGAGCGCCCGCGCCGCCTTACCACTGTCGCTCTATTTGTCCACTCACCCAATGCCTGCTGCCAGTGAAGCCTGGCCGACGATGCCGCCGCAGCCGCTGCCAAAGGGGTTGCGGCCGTGTTGCGCTTTTGGTTACGACCTGCATGCCGAGCTGCTGGGACTGCCGGTTCCGTTCTATCAGTTAAATAACGTCGTGACGGTGGACTCGCTGGGGCATCATCAGTACAACGACCATCTGTACTCGGGCGTGGCAAACCTGATTGGCCTTAGCGGTGAGAATAACGGTATTGTGTATACCTTGCGTGGCGGATTCATCGACACCGCACATGTGCGGGATACCGCTGATATGACAGTGTATATCTTCAGCCAACTACTACCAAAGCTGGGGCAGGCTTTTACGCTGAATCTGGGCGAGGAGCTGGCCGAACGGCGTCTGGTTTTTACTGCTTTTACCCCTCCGGTCGATGCACGCGAGCGTTACACGCTGGCCGCCTGGCTGTCGGCGCATCTGGCGTTCCAGGTGGCGGAGTGGCACGAAATCGCCCAATGGTACGGTTTCGAGTCTGTTCGCGGATTTTCTGAGGGAGTATCGGCTTTTTCGCCGGAAGATCTCTATTCTAACCTCGCGGGAGCCCGTCTGGCAGCGTCTTTAATTGTCGGCGGCCAGACGAAAACGCAAGAGATGTACAACACGGCGATGGAAACCGCGCTGCGGCAAGCGCTGACGCAGCTGGCAGCGCAGCCGGCGCAGATCACCCGTTTCCAGTTTGATATGCTTGATGGCCGTTGGTGGAACAGCCAGCGGCGGGTACCGGAAAAATATCTGGTGCTGCATCGTAATTATCAGATGGGCGATGACCGCCTGCCGACCGCCATTCCTGGCGAGATAATGCCGCTATTGCCGCTGAGCTTGCCCCATCGCTGGCGCGGTATCCAGCTTAGCACGCTGGCGCAACTACAATTGTGGCCCAGCGAGGATATGGCGCAGCTACCGCCTCCCGCGCACTATTACAGCGAAAAAGATTTTGCCGCCCTGGCGGAGCAGGCACGGCTACAGGACGAAAAAACACAGAATCATTAAACAGGCAGTAGCCGTAGGCTATTTCCCTCTTATACCCTCGGCGTACTGTTTTATGTCCTGATAACTGGCGATGTGAAACGCGTCGTTTGGCGAGCCGGAAGCTATTATGGCGAAGGATGACCGGCTATCCATGCGTCGAGCGCCGTCACTCCCTGCGTCACGATAGTTTTAATATCTATATCGCTAAGCGGTTGCAATTCCAGCTCCCGACAGGCTTCGGTTGCCTGCGTCATCCCCAGGCTGGCGCAGCCGCTTTTTAATTTATGCGCCAGCCGCTTAATGTTAACGTCGTCATTCATGGCGCGCGCCGCCTCGATCTCCTCGACTAAAGGCAGCGCGCTGTCTTTGAATAACGCGACCCATTGCCGGAGTTTTTCCGGGCCGACAGACGCCATATCGCCGGCAAGCTGATGTTCATTCAGCATCGCCCGCGCGTTGTGAGATTTGCCCTGTAAATAGTGCGCTATCATACGGTAAAGCTCCTCGCGGGGAACGGGCTTTTGAATAATCCCGCAGAAAAGACCGGCGGTACGCTGACGAAGATTATCGTCTATCACATGCGCGCTAAAACCAATGCGTTTCATGGCGGGATACAGGCTCATCAACTGCTGCGCCAGGGTTAAGCCGTCATAATCCGGTAAATCAAAATCCACCAGCGCCACATCAAAGGGCTCGCCTTCGGCTAAACGGCGTAGCGCGTCATTCGCACTTTCAGCTACTGAGACCTTCACCCCTTTACCCGTGAGCATTTCAGCGGTAATACGCTGCGTCAGCATATTATCTTCAATCAGCAACAGGCGTAGTCCGTTAAGATTTATCGGTTCCCTGAACGCATTTTTGCTTGCGGGTTTGGGGTGGCGAACCGGCAGTTGTAAGCGAAAACAACTGCCAACATGAAGCGTACTGGTGACGGTTAGCGTCCCGCCCATCGCCTCTGCCAGGCTGGCGCTGATAGCCAGCCCCAGGCCCGTCCCGCCCCGGCGTCCTGTCGCCTGCACAAACGGTTTGAAAATAGCCGTCAGCTTCGCTTCAGGGATACCGCATCCGGTATCTTCAACCTCAATAAACCAGCTCTGATCGTCGCAAAACGTGCGTAGCACTATGCTGCCGCGATCGGTAAATTTCGCCGCATTACTTAAAAGATTAATCACAATTTGACGTATCCGGCGCGGATCGCCTTGTAGCGTGGAGGGGAGTTGCTCGCTAAAGTCGGCGATGAGCGCCACCTGCACGCGGCTGTGCATTAAATGCAGCGCGCTATTCAACAATAGTCGCGGTTCAAACGGCTCCTCGCTAATAGAAACGTTGGTGCCGCCTACTTCAATCGCCGAGTAATCAAGAATATCGTTAAGAATCGCCAGTAGCGATTCGCCTGAATCATTAATGGCCTGTAAGTCGTCGCGGTAGTTTGCCATGAGCGGTTTATCGGCCAGCAATTGTACCGTACCGAGAATGCCGTAAAGCGGCGTGCGAATTTCATGGCTCATGGCGGCAAGGAACGTCGATTTCGCCTCGTTGGCCTTTTCTGCTTCGGCGCGCGCCTGCCGGTGTTCCAGCACCAGCGCATGAAGCTCCGCCGTTTGCGATCGCACCTGTTCCGCCAAATCCTCACGATGGCGGTTCAATTTGCGCACGTTGGCGCGAAACGCTTCCATCAGACGGCTGATGGTATCCAGTTCGCTGACGCCAGCCGCCTCCGGAAACGGTGAGTCAATATCGCCCTCCAGTAGCCGCTGTAAGGCCTGAGTTTGTTGCGCCAGCGGGCGGGATACGGAACGGTAAACCACTCGCCAAAGAATAAAACTTAATGAGCACAGCGCCAGGATGCCTAAGATCACTAACCCTATTTGCCCACGCTGACTGGCGTGTGTAAGACGCGCTAACCCAGCCTCGTTTCGTTTTTCGATGGCGTTCACCAACTGCGACACTTCCGTACTGAAGCGGGTAAACTGAAAGAGGTTATTGGCCATAAGCGTTTGAAGCTGGTCGCGGATGGCGTTTTCCTTACGAAACAGGGTAACCAGTGTGGTGTACTGGTTTATTTTCTCCAGCGCGTCGGCGATTTGGGCGCGAACGGTAGGATCTTCTATACGCTGCTGGCGGCGGGATAAAATTTTAACCAACTGATTAAGTTTTTCATCGGTGTCCTCGGCATCGCTCAGCCCTTGCGCGTCTTTTAAGGTCACAATGAGCTGCTTAAACCGCAGGGCATTGACCCGCAGCTCATTCATCTGATTCACATACTCAAGGTCGATATCAATCAGTCGGTCAAGCGCGCGTTCAGCCTGGTCCCCTTTACCGCTTTCGATAAGATCGTAAATACCGGCCTGGGTGGCGCCTGCAGATGTCGCTGCATTATTGGCCTGACCGTGAGCCTGGGCGGCAATGCTTTCCGCCGCCTCCGCAATCTGGCGGCTTAACTGCTGTTGCTGTGCGCGCAGCGTGAGAATTTCACCGACCAGCGTTCCCTGTTGCCCAAGCGTTTGTGCAATCTCTTTTTCTTGCCGGGCGATGGCCGAGGTATTAAATCCCTGCTCGCTTAATGCCTGCAAAAGATGGTTAATTTTAAGGCTTTGCGCTTTCAGCATCTTCCCCTGCGCCAGCCAAACGCCCTCACTGTCGGCATTGGTCAGATTTTGCGCGGAAAAGAGCTCGTAAGCGCTGGCTTCGCTTAACTGCCTGGCCATATTCATCGTGGGGAGCAGCGCTTGCGTATTGGTTTGCTCCACCTGACTAATGACGCGCAGGCTTATCCAGCCGATCACGGTGCTGAGCAGGGTGAGCGCCGCCATCAGGGCGAAGGCCAGCCATAATCTGCGGGTCAGTGAAGGCGTTGACATTTATGCGCCGCGGGTGAAATGGGTTGAGTTGCCGCCGGAAGAACCATTAGGATAAAACCTTGTTGCTGGTGGGGCTATCATGCGCGCGCTTATTTCGTTCTTTTTTTTGATAATCATCGTCTCGAATGTAGAAACGGCGTCAGCCGAAACCGGACTGCTACACTGGACGCGAGCCGATCGGGCGATTCCCTGGCGGCAAACGTCAGTCAATGCGAGTAAACCCTGGAAACTGTGCGCATTATACCCCAGCCTGAAAGATTCTTACTGGTTGTCCGTCAACTACGGGATGCAAAAAGCGGCCAAATTGTATGGCGTTGATTTAAAAGTGCTGGAAGCGAATGGCTATCGGCAACTGGCGACGCAACAACAGCAAATGATGCAATGCCGGGAGTGGGGCGCCGACGCTATTCTGCTTGGCAGCAGTACCGATCGTTTCCCGGAACTGGAACGGTATGCCGGTAATGTGCCGGTTATTGAACTGGTGAACATGATTCACGATGCCAGCGTCGCAACCCGCGTTGGTCTGCCGTGGTTTCAGATGGGGTATCTGCCGGGACGTTTCCTGGTGCAGTGGAGCAAAGGAAAAGCGCTTAACGTTTTACTCTTCCCGGGGCCGGAAGAAGCCGGCGGCAGTCAGGAGATGGTGGCGGGTTTTCGTCAGGCAATTAAAGGCAGCGCCATCAACATTGTGGATATCGCCTGGGGCGATAACGACATTGAAGTGCAGCGAAACTTACTCCAGGAAATGCTGGAGCGCCATCCGGACGCCAATGTGGTCGCCGGGTCGGCGATAGCGGCGGAGGCGGCGATGGGCGAAGGGCGAAATTTGACGACTCCGCTCACGATCGTCTCATTTTATCTGACGCATCAGGTTTATCGCGGTTTAAAACGCGGCCATATCCTGATGGCGCTCAGCGATCAGATGGCCTGGCAGGGAGAATTAGCGATAACGCAGTCGATTAAGGTCTTACAGGGGCAACCGGTGCCTGAAAATATCAGCCCGCCGGTGCTTATTTTGACGCATAACAACGCCGACAGCGCGCGCGTTCGCCGTTCGCTATCGCCTCCGGGATTTCGGCCCGTCTATCTGTATCAATACACCTCCGAGGCTAAAAAGTAGCCTTCGCCATGCTGTGTGACCAGCAGTTCCGGCGTAATTTTATGGCGTAAGCGGCGAACCAGGACATCAATCGTGCGGAGATCCGGAGTCTCTACGCGGCGGGCGGAAAGCATTCGCAGCAGACGTTCGCGATGCAGCACTTTGCCTGGGTTGGTCACAAAGGCCAGCAGTAACTCGTACTCCGCGCGCGTAAGCTTAATGGCTTCACCATTGTGCTCCAGCGTATGATTCATCACGTTCAGGCAGTAACCGGAAAACATATAGCAGTTTTCACTGGCATTTTGCGGCGTGGGGCGGGCCAGATCGATGCGCCACAAAAGATTTTTCACCCGCACTACCAGCTCGCGCAGTTCCAGCGGCTTGGTGACGTAGTCGTCCGCGCCCATCTCCAGCCCGACGATGCGGTCGATTTGGTCGCAACGCCCCGTCACCAGAATAATGCCCACCGTGGAACGTTCGCGTAGCGCCCTGGTCAGCATCAACCCGTTTTCGTCGGGGAGGTTGATATCCAGCAGGATCAGCGAAACGTGCTCATGCTCCATGATGTCGCGCAGGCCCGCGCCGCTGTCGGTCACCGAAACGCGATACCCCTCCTGCTCAAAATAGGCCTGTAATCTGGCCTGAGTAACAGGTTCATCCTCAACAATAACAATGTGATGTGACATCCTGCGCGCGGTCTCTTTCTGTTCATATCTGTTCATATATTGCCGTATCCCGTTCATCCTGACCAGTGACGCTGTTCATATTTGCGGAATAAGATCTGCGCATTAAACCATATAATTACAGGGGCTATTATGCGAAAACTCTGGAGAGCGCTACTCAGGCCAAGCGCCCGTTGGTCGATACTGGCGCTGGTCATTGTCGGGATTGTGATCGGCGTTGCGCTGATCGTGTTACCTCACGTCGGTATCAAACTGACCAGTACGACAGAGTTTTGCGTCAGCTGCCATAGTATGCAGCCGGTGTATCAGGAATATAAACAGTCCGTACATTTCCAGAACGCTTCCGGCGTACGCGCGGAATGTCACGATTGCCATATCCCCCCTGATATTCCAGGCATGGTGAAACGTAAGCTGGAAGCCAGCAACGATCTTTACCAGACATTTATCGCCCACTCGATTGATACCCCGGAAAAATTTGAAGCCAAACGTGCCGAGCTTGCCGAGCGTGAATGGGCGCGCATGAAAGAGAATAACTCCGCGACCTGTCGTTCCTGCCATAACTACGATGCGATGGATCACGCGAAACAGAACCCGGAAGCGGCGCGGCAAATGAAAATCGCCGCGAAAGAAAATCAGTCCTGCATCGACTGCCATAAAGGGATTGCCCACCAGCTACCGGATATGAGCAGCGGTTTCCGTAAACAGTTTGATGAACTGCGCGCCAGCGCCAGTACGCATAATGACGGCGATACGCTCTATTCGCTGGATATCAAGCCGATTTACGCCGATAAAGGCGATAAAGAACCGGCAGGTTCGTTGTTACCTGCTTCTGAAGTGAAAGTCCTTAAACGGGACGGTGACTGGCTGCAAGTGCAAATCGAAGGCTGGACGGAGACGGACGGTCGTCAGCGCGTACTGACGCAGCTGCCCGGTAAACGTATTTTTGTCGCCTCGATTCGCGGCGATGTGCAACAGCATGTGAAAACGCTGGAAGAGACCACCGTCGCGGCGACCAATACTCAGTGGAGCAAATTACAGGCAACTGCGTGGATGCAGAAAGGCGACATGGTAAATGACATTAAACCGATTTGGGCCTATGCCGACTCCCTCTATAACGGCACCTGTAATCAGTGTCACGGCGCGCCGGACAAAGCGCACTTTGACGCTAACGGCTGGATCGGCACGCTCAACGGCATGATCGGTTTCACCAGTCTGGATAAGCGTGAAGAACGTACCTTGTTGAAATATCTCCAGATGAATGCGTCTGATACCACCAACACGCCGCACAGCGATAAGGGAGAACACAATGAAAAATAAGGACACGCTACACGTCTCTCGTCGACGTTTTCTGGCGCAGCTTGGCGGCTTGACGGTGGCAGGAATGCTGGGGCCGTCACTACTGACGCCCCGTAGCGCCCGCGCGGCGGATGCCGTTGCACCAGGCGCCGCGACGAAAGAGGGTATCCTTACCGGCTCTCACTGGGGGGCGATTCGCGCCACGGTGGTTGACGGTCGATTTGTGGCGGCAAAACCGTTTGAACAGGATAAATACCCGTCCAAAATGATCGCCGGCCTGCCCGATCACGTCCACAACGCGGCGCGTATTCGCTATCCGATGGTGCGCGTCGACTGGATGCGCAAAGGTCATCAAAGCGACACCTCGCAGCGCGGCGATAATCGTTTTGTGCGCGTCTCCTGGGATGAAGCGCTGGATCTGTTCTATCAGGAACTGGAGCGGGTGCAAAAAACCTACGGGCCGAGCGCGCTACTGACGGCGAGCGGCTGGCAATCTACCGGCATGTTCCATAACGCCTCCGGGATGCTGGCGCGCGCGATTGCGCTACATGGCAATAGCGTTAGCACGGGAGGGGACTATTCGACCGGCGCGGCGCAGGTGATTCTGCCGCGCGTGGTGGGTTCAATGGAAGTGTACGAGCAGCAAACGTCATGGCCTCTGGTTTTACAGAACAGTAAAACGATTGTGCTATGGGGTTCTGATATGGTGAAAAACCAGCAGGCAAACTGGTGGTGCCCGGATCACGATGTCTATCAGTACTATGAACAATTAAAAGAAAAAGTTGCCAGCGGCGCTATCTCGGTCATCAGCATCGACCCGGTCGTCACCTCCACGCACGATTATCTGGGGCGCGATAAGGTCAAACATATCGCCATTAACCCGCAGACGGATGTCCCGTTACAACTGGCGCTGGCGCATACCCTGTACAGCGAGAAACTGTACGATAAAAATTTCCTCGATAACTACTGCGTCGGTTTTGACCAGTTCCTCCCCTATTTGCTGGGCGAGAAAGATGGACAGCCCAAAGATGCCGCCTGGGCGGAAAAACTGTGCGGTATTGACGCCGACACCATCCGCGCGTTGGCGCGGCAGATGGCGGGCGACAGAACGCAAATCATCGCTGGCTGGTGCGTACAACGTATGCAGCATGGCGAACAGTGGTCTTGGATGGTCGTCGTGCTGGCGGCAATGCTGGGACAGATTGGTTTACCGGGCGGCGGCTTTGGTTTTGGCTGGCACTACAACGGCGCCGGGACGCCTGGCCGTAAAGGGATCATTTTAAGCGGCTTTTCCGGTTCGACGACCGTTCCGCCAGTACACGACAGCACGGATTACAAAGGCTACAGCAGCACCATTCCTATTGCGCGTTTTATGGATGCCATTCTTGAACCGGGCAAGGTCATTAACTGGAACGGCAAATCGGTTAAATTACCGCCGCTGAAGATGTGCGTGTTCGCCGGGACTAACCCGTTCCACCGACACCAACAAATTAACCGCATAATTGAAGGGTGGCGCAAGCTGGAAACGGTCATCGCTATTGATAACCAGTGGACGTCGACCTGCCGCTTTGCGGATATCGTTTTGCCGGCTACCACCCAATTTGAGCGTAACGACCTCGATCAATTCGGCAACCACTCTAACCGCGGCATTATCGCCATGAAACAGGTGGTGTCGCCACAGTTTGAAGCGCGTAACGACTTTGATATTTTCCGCGATCTCTGCCGACGCTTTAACCGTGAAGCGGCATTCACGGAAGGTCTTGATGAAATGGGCTGGCTGAAACGCATCTGGCAGGAAGGGAGCCAGCAGGGAAAAGGTCGCGGTATCCACTTACCGACTTTCGAGGTGTTCTGGAATCAACAGGAGTACATCGAGTTTGATCATCCGCAGATGTTTGTGCGCCATCAGGCTTTCCGTGAAGATCCGGATCTGGAGCCGTTGGGCACGCCAAGCGGTTTGATCGAGATTTACTCCAAAACGATCGCCGACATGCAATACGACGATTGTCAGGGCCATCCCATGTGGTTCGAAAAAATCGAACGCTCGCATGGCGGGCCGGGATCGCAGCGCTGGCCGCTGCACTTACAATCCGTCCACCCTGATTTCCGTCTGCATTCCCAACTATGCGAGTCGGAAACGCTGCGTCAGCAATATGCCGTTGGCGGCAAGGAGCCGGTCTTTATTAACCCACAGGATGCCAGCGCGCGCGGGATCCGCAACGGTGACATCGTGCGGGTATTCAATGCACGCGGGCAGGTACTGGCGGGGGCGGTAGTTTCCGATCGCTATGCGCCGGGCGTGGCGCGAATTCATGAAGGCGCCTGGTACGATCCTGATAAAGGCGGCGATCTCAACGCGTTATGTAAGTACGGCAACCCTAACGTATTAACGCTGGATATCGGTACATCACAGCTCGCGCAGGCGACCAGCGCGCATACGACGCTGGTGGAAATTGAAAAATATACCGGCCCTATTGATAACGTCACGGCGTTTAACGGTCCGGTCGAGATGGTCGCGCAGTGTGAATATGTACCCGCATCGCAGGGGAATCCGCATGATTAAGCAGCCAGCGCTTGCTCAGGAACAGTACGCCTGCGTATATGCATGGCTGGCGTTACTCTTTTTCCGGGAAGTGGATGATGAAGGGTTAATACAATTACAGTCCGCGGAGATCGCGGACTGGCTGGCGCTGTTAAAGCGTCAGCCTGCGCTGGCGGCGTCGGTGGCGTTACTCGAACAAAAAATTGCCGCGCTTAGCCTGCGCCAGGATGCGCAGCTGGAGCTGGCCGCAGATTTTTGCGGATTGTTCCTGATGACGGATAAAAAATCGGCCTTGCCCTACGCCTCGCAATACCCGCAGCAGGAACCCGGCATGATTAAACATTTATTGCTTGAAGCCGGGATGGAAGTCAACGACGATTTTAAAGAGCCGGCCGACCACCTGGCGATTTATCTGGAATTACTCAGCCATTTACATTTTTCATTGGGTGAATCGTTCCAACAACGGAGAATGAATAAATTACGCCAGAAAACATTGTCGTCATTACTGGAATGGCTTCCGGAATTTACAAATAATTGCCTTAAGCATGATCCCTATGGTTTTTATGCTGCGTTAAGTCAATTATTGTTGGCTATCGTTCGTTTTGATGACGGAAAAGAGGATTTATCCATTGTTGCGGCTGAATAAACCCTGTGACGGGCATCGCAAAATAAATCTTACGATAGTCGGGGGTTATCATATCTATAGGTTTAGCCAATTGTAATTATTGATACCAATCAATATCCATGATGGGTTTGTATTTAGTATTGACGGGCCTCATGAGTAAAAAAATAAAATTTAATTAATCATGCCGCAATACCCCATAAGGATAGTGATATGAAAAAAATTACTCTCTATGCAACAACGGTTATCACCGTTGGGCTGTTATGTTATTTAGGTTTGTCCGGGTATGTATGGTATTACGACAAACAGCGCAGTAAAAAAAGCGATGTGCAGGCCTCGGTTGTGGGTGAAAATAATAAAATACTGGGTTATTTCAGGGAGAAAGGATGTGATTATTGTCATACGCCTTCCGCTGAATTACCTTTTTATTCCTCTTTTCCGGTGGCAAAGCAGCTAATGGATTACGATATCCAGCTCGGCTACAAGTCGTTTAACCTGGAGGCGGTACGGGCCGCCCTGATTGCGGATACGCCGGTGCCGCAAAGCGAACTGAATAAAATTGAATGGGTTATGCAACATCAGACTATGCCGCCAACCCGCTATGTCGCGCTGCACTGGGCGGGGGGCGTCAGCGATAAAGAGCGTACTGACATCCTGAACTGGATAGCCGATCAGCGTGAGCGCAACTATGCCAGCGCCGATACCGACCCCGCGCACCGGAATGAACCCGTTCAGCCTATTCCGCGCAATATTCCCGTCGATGCGAAAAAAGTCGACTTAGGTTTCCGTCTTTATCATGATGAACGTTTATCCGGCGACAGCACAATATCCTGTGCGCATTGTCACGCGTTAAATGCGGGCGGTGTCGATGGCAGAAAAACCTCAATTGGCGTTGGCGGTGCGGTAGGACCAATAAATGCGCCGACGGTATTCAACTCCGTATTTAATATCGAACAATTTTGGGATGGTCGTGCTGCAACTCTGCAGGAGCAAGCAGGCGGACCGCCGTTAAATCCTATTGAAATGGCTTCTAAATCCTGGGATGAAATTATTAGCAAGCTTGATAAAGATCCTGTCCTGAAAAAAGATTTCCAGGCGGTTTATCCGCAAGGATTTACCGGGGAAAATATTACTGATGCGATCGCCGAATTCGAAAAAACGTTGATAACGCCGGATTCCGCCTTTGATAAATGGCTACGTGGAGATGAAAATGCGCTGACCGCGCAACAGAAACACGGTTATCAATTATTTAAAGAAAATAAATGTGCAACCTGTCACGGCGGTATCATTTTAGGCGGGCGCTCTTTTGAACCATTGGGATTAAAGCGAGACTTTAATTTTGGCGAAATTACCGCAGCGGATATTGGTCGTATGAACGTCACCAAAGAGGTTCGCGATAAATTACGGCAAAAAGTCCCGGGCTTACGCAACGTCGCGTTAACGGCGCCTTATTTCCATCGGGGCGACGTACCGACGCTGGATGGCGCGGTAAAACTGATGCTGCGTTACCAGGTTGGCACCGATCTGCCGCAAAACGATATTGACGATATCGTCGCCTTCCTGGAAAGCCTGACCGGTGTTTATACGCCATATCAACCTGAATATGCGCAATGACAATGATGCTTGAAGCCAGAGATCTGTACTGCGAGCGGGACGAGAGGACGCTGTTTCGCGGGCTGTCGTTCACCGTGGACGCCGGGGAGTGGGTGCAGGTCACCGGCGGCAACGGCGCCGGAAAAACCACCCTGCTGCGCCTGCTGACCGGGCTGGCGCGCCCGGACGGCGGGGAGGTGTACTGGCAGGGCGAGCCCCTGCGCCGCGTGCGCGACAGCTTCCATCGCAGCCTGCTGTGGATAGGGCACCAGCCGGGGATTAAAACCCGCCTGACGGCGCGGGAGAACCTGCACTTCTTCCACCCCGGCGACGGCGCGCGCCTCCCGGAGGCGCTGGCGCAGGCCGGGCTGGCGGGATTTGAGGACGTGCCGGTCGCCCGGCTTTCGGCCGGGCAGCAGCGCCGGGTGGCGCTGGCCCGCCTGTGGCTGACCCGCGCCGCGCTGTGGGTGCTCGACGAGCCGTTCACCGCCATTGACGTTAACGGCGTGGCGCGCCTCACCCGGCGGATGGCGGCGCACACGGCGCAGGGCGGGATGGTCATTCTCACCACCCACCAGCCGCTGCCGGGGGCCGCGGACACCGTCCGCCGCCTGGCGCTGACCGGCGGGGAGGCAGGGCTGTGATGTGGCGTGTCTTCTGTCTCGAACTGCGCGTGGCGTTCCGCCACGGCGCGGACATCGCCGGCCCGCTGTGGTTCTTCCTGATGGTCATCACCCTGTTTCCGTTAAGCGTCGGGCCGCAGCCGCAGCTGCTGGCGCGTATCGCGCCGGGCATCATCCAGGTGGCGGCGCTGCTGGCCTCGCTGCTGGCGCTGGAGCGGCTGTTTCGCGACGACCTGCAGGACGGCAGCCTGGAGCAGCTGATGCTGCTGCCGGTGCCGCTGCCGGCGGTGGTGCTGGCGAAGGTGCTGGCCCACTGGGCGGTGACCGGCCTGCCGCTGATTATGCTCTCCCCGCTGGTGGCGCTGCTGCTGGGGATGGACGTGTACGGCTGGAAAATCATGGCGCTGACGCTGCTGCTCGGCACGCCGGCGCTGGGGTTTCTCGCCGCGCCGGGCGTCGGGCTGACGGCCGGGCTGCGGCGCGGCGGCGTCCTGCTGGGCATTCTGGTGCTGCCGCTGAGTGTCCCGGTGCTGATTTTCGCCGCCGCGGCGATGGACGCGGCATCGATGCATTTACCCGCTGACGGCTATCTGGCGGTGCTGGGGGCGCTGCTGGCGGGCAGCGCGACGTTAAGCCCCTTCGCCACCGCGGCGGCGCTGCGCCTCAGCGTGCAGTAGCGCCCCGGCGCGACGGACATTTTACTGGTTTCAGGAGGTCAGGTGACGACTATGTGGAAAACCCTTCATCAGCTGGCGGCGCCGCCCCGGCTGTATCAGATTTGCGGCAGGCTCGTGCCGTGGCTGGCGGCGGCCGGCATCATCGCGCTGGCCACCGGCTGGGTCCGGGGCTTTGGTTTCGCCCCGGCGGACTACCAGCAGGGGGAGGGCTACCGCATTATGTACCTGCATGTCCCGGCGGCCATCTGGTCAATGGGTATCTATGCGGCGATGGCGGTGGCGGCGTTTACCGGGCTGGTCTGGCAGATGAAAATGGCCAGCCTTGCCGTCGCGGCGATGGCGCCGGTGGGGGCGGTGTACACCTTCATCGCGCTGGTCACCGGCGCGGCGTGGGGCAAACCGATGTGGGGCACCTGGTGGGTGTGGGACGCGCGCCTGACCTCGGAGCTGGTGCTGCTGTTTCTCTACGCCGGGGTCATCGCCCTGTGGCACGCCTTTGACGACCGTAAAATGGCCGGGCGCGCGGCGGGCATTCTGGTGCTGGTCGGCGTGGTGAACCTGCCGGTTATCCACTATTCCGTCGAGTGGTGGAACACCCTGCACCAGGGCTCGACGCAGATGCAGCAGAGTATCGACCCGGCGATGCGCTCGCCGCTGCGCTGGGCCATCGCCGGCTACCTGCTGCTCTTTATGACGCTGGCGCTGATGCGGATGCGCAACCTGATTTTACTGATGGAAAAACGCCGCCCGTGGGTGAGCGAACTGATACTGAAAAGGGGGCACCGGTGAGTCCGGCATTTTCATCGTGGAGCGATTTTTTCGCCATGGGCGGGTACGCCTTTTTTGTCTGGCTGGCGGTGGCGATGACCGTGGCGCCGCTGGTGCTGCTGGCGCTGCACACGGTGCTGCAGCGCCGGGCCATTCTGCGCGGCGTGGCGCAGCAGCGGGCGCGCGAGGCGCGGATGCGTGCCGCACAGGCGCAACAGGAGGCCGCGTGAACCTGCGACGTAAAAACCGGCTATGGGTGGTCTGCGCGGTGCTGGCGGGCCTGGCGCTGACCACCGCCCTGGTCCTGTACGCGCTGCGCGCGAATATCGACCTGTTCTATACCCCCGGCGAAATCCTCTACGGCAAGCGCGAGACGCAGCAGCTGCCGGCGGCGGGCCAGCGCCTGCGCGTCGGCGGGATGGTGATGCCCGGCAGCGTCAGGCGCGACCCGGACTCGCTGAAGGTGAACTTCAGCCTCTACGACGCCGAGGGGTCGGTGACGGTGAGCTATGAGGGGATACTGCCGGACCTGTTCCGCGAGGGGCAGGGGGTGGTGGTGCAGGGCACCCTGGAGAAGGGCAACCACGTCCTGGCGCACGAGGTGCTGGCCAAGCATGACGAGAACTACACCCCGCCGGAAGTGGAAAAGGCGATGCAGGAAAACCACCGCCGCCCGCAACGCGCTGATAAGGACACCTCATCATGATGCCTGAATACGGCCACGCGCTGCTGTGCCTGGCGCTCGGCGTGGCGCTGCTGCTGTCCGTTTACCCGCTGTGGGGCGTGGCGCGCGGCGACGCGCGGATGATGGCGTCGGCCGGGGTGTTCGCCTGGCTGCTGTTTATCTGCGTGGCGGGCGCGTTTTTCGTGCTGGTGCACGCCTTTGTGGTTAACGACTTCACCGTGGCCTATGTCGCCGGCAACTCGAACACGCAGCTGCCGGTGTGGTACCGGGTGGCCGCCACCTGGGGGGCGCACGAGGGCTCGCTGCTGCTGTGGGTGCTGCTGATGAGCGGCTGGACCCTGGCGGTGGCGGTGTTCAGCCGGCAGGTGCCGGCGGATATCGTCGCCCGGGTGCTGGCGGTGATGGGGATGGTCTGCGCCGGTTTTCTGGTGTTCATCCTGTTCACCTCCGGCCCGTTCGCCCGCACGCTGCCGGCCTTTCCGGTGGAGGGGCGCGACCTGAACCCGCTGCTGCAGGACCCGGGGCTGATTTTCCACCCGCCGCTGCTGTACATGGGCTATGTCGGCTTCTCGGTGGCTTTCGCCTTCGCCATCGCCGCGCTGCTGAGCGGGCGTCTGGACAGCGCGTTCACCCGTTTTGCCCGCCCGTGGACGCTGGCGGCGTGGGTGTTCCTGACGCTGGGCATCGTGCTCGGCTCGGCGTGGGCCTACTACGAGCTGGGCTGGGGCGGCTGGTGGTTCTGGGACCCGGTGGAGAACGCCTCCTTTATGCCGTGGCTGGCGGGCACCGCCCTGCTGCACTCGCTGGCGGTCACGGAACAGCGCGCCGGCTTTAAGGCGTGGACGCTGCTGCTGTCCATCTGCGCCTTCTCGCTGTGCCTGCTGGGCACCTTCCTGGTGCGCTCCGGGGTGCTGGTGTCGGTGCACGCCTTCGCCTCCGACCCGGCGCGCGGAATGTTTATCCTCGCCTTTATGGTGCTGGTCACCGGCGGCTCGCTGCTGCTGTTCGCCGTGCGCGGGCACAGGGTGCGTTCGCGGGTGAACAACACGCTGTGGTCGCGCGAGTCGCTGCTGCTCGGCAATAACGTCCTGCTGATGGCCGCCATGCTGGTGGTGCTGCTGGGCACCCTGCTGCCGCTGGTGCACAAACAGCTGGGGCTGGGCAGCATTTCGGTGGGGGAGCCGTTCTTTAACACCATGTTCACCTGGCTGATGGTCCCCTTTGCCCTGCTGCTGGGGGTGGGGCCGCTGGTGCGCTGGGGCCGGGACCGGCCGCGTAACATCAGGAAACTGCTGCTCACCGCCCTGGTCTCCACCCTGGTGCTGTCGGTACTTTTGCCATGGCTGCTGGAAGATAAAATCATCGCCATGACGGCGGTGGGGATGGCGATGGCCTGCTGGATTGCGGTGCTGGCGGTGGCCGAAGCCGTACAGCGCGTGTCCCGCGGCGCCAGGATTTCCCTCAGCTACCTGGGGATGGTGGCGGCGCACCTCGGGCTGGCGGTGACGATTACCGG
>NZ_JBKFRY010000019.1:0-72115 GCF_046569105.1 Salmonella sp. 741265073_HBA
TTCGAGACGGAGCATATCGATCGCGGTTTGCTCGTTAAGGAGTGGGCGAAAGGCAACCGTGTATCGGCTATTCAACGCACTGAAAGCGGCGCCAACGCTGGCGGTGGCAATAAGACTGACCGTAACCCTGATTACGAACACACTCTCGATACTCTGGACGTAGAGATTGCAATGGCCACTTTGCCTATGGACTTTAATATCTATGAGCTACCTGGCAGCGTTTACCGTCGCGCAAAAGAAATCGTAAAGAAAAAGGAAAGTCCGTTCAAAGAATGGTCCGCAGCACTTCGCGCAACGCCCGGTATCCTGGATTATTCCCGCGCCGCTATTTTCGCGCTGATCCGAAGCGCACACCCTGAGTTTTATCACTACCCCGGACGCCTTCAGGGGTATATCAACGCCAACTTAACGGAGACTGATCACGAGAACCCCACCGAGGAAGCTCTCACGGCTGCCCGACACACTCCGGAAAAAGACGCGGTAGAAGAAGCCAACCGACAGCTTGCCGCCGCGCGCGGTGAATATGTGGAAGGCATCAGCGACCCGAACGACCCAAAATGGGTGAAAACCGGGACAAGCCAGCCGACCACCGAACCTGAACTGGTTAAAAATGTTGGCAACGGTATTTTCGACGTGTCCGCTTTAATGCAGAACTCATCAACTCATGGCACAGAAACGAATCCGGAGACCACCAGCAATGTGCAGGTTCAAAAAGCTGACAGTGATGAAAAACAGGCTGGTGATGCGGTGCAGGCAGGCGAAGACGATCTGGGTACTGGTAAAGAAGCAGTTACCGTAGAGAACCAGAATCAGGCTGAGGCGCAACAAAACGTACCGGAATCGCAACAAGAAGAGCCAGAAGCAGCCTGGCCGGAATACTTCGAGCCGGGCCGCTATGAAGGTGTACCAAACGAGGTTTACCACGCCGCCAACGGGATCAGCTCAACTCAGGTGAAAGATGCTCGCGTGTCGCTGATGTACTTTAACGCGCGTCACGTAGAGAAGACTATCGTCAAAGAGCGCTCTCCAGTGCTTGATATGGGCAACCTGGTACATGTTCTGGCTCTACAGCCGGAAAACCTCGAAGCGGAGTTCAGCGTAGAGCCGGAGATCCCTGAGGGTGCTTTCACCACCACCGCCACCCTGCGCGAGTTCATCGACGCGCACAACGCCAGCCTGCCAGCGCTGCTGAGTGCTGACGATATCAAAGCGCTGCTGGAAGAGTACAACGCCACCCTGCCGTCGCAGATGCCGCTTGGAGCTTCGGTAGATGAAACCTATGCATCGTATGAGCAGCTTCCCGAAGAATTCCAGCGCATTGAAAACGGCACCAAACATACAGCCACGGCGATGAAAGCCTGCATCAAAGAGTACAACGTCACCCTGCCCGCGCCGGTTAAAACCAGCGGCAGCCGTGACGCGCTGCTGGAGCAACTGGCAATAATCAACCCTGACCTGGTCGCTCAGGAAGCGCAAAAATCGTCGCCGTTGAAAGTCTCTGGCACGAAGGCCGATCTGATTCAGGCCGTGAAATCAGTCAACCCGGCAGTGGTATTCGCCGACGAATTGCTGGATGCGTGGCGGGAGAACACCGAAGGGAAAGTGCTGGTCACCCGCCAACAGCTCAGCACCGCGCTGAACATTCAGAAAGCCCTGCTGGAGCACCCGACCGCCGGCAAATTGCTGACTCACCCAAGCCGCGCTGTCGAGGTTAGCTATTTTGGGATTGATGAGGAAACCGGGTTGGAAGTTCGGGTACGCCCTGACCTTGAGCTCGATATGGGCGGCCTGCGCATTGGCGCCGACCTGAAAACTATCAGCATGTGGAACATCAAGCAGGAAGGCCTGCGTGCGAAGTTGCACCGGGAAATCATCGATCGGGACTATCACCTGAGCGCGGCCATGTACTGCGAAACTGCGGCGCTGGACCAGTTTTTCTGGATTTTCGTCAACAAAGACGAGAACTACCACTGGGTCGCCATCATTGAGGCGTCTACCGAGTTGCTGGAACTTGGCATGCTGGAATACCGCAAAACAATGCGAGAGATAGCAAACGGCTTCGACACTGGTGAATGGTCAGCGCCTATCACAGAAGACTACACCGACGAACTGAACGATTTTGATGTGCGCCGCCTTGAAGCGTTGCGCGTACAGGCATAAGGGGAAAATCATGGAAAACACAAATATTGTTACCACTGAGCAGCAGGCACCAAACACCATTTCTGCCAGTAACGCAATTTTTAACGTTCAGGCACTGGGTCAGTTAACAGCTTTCGCTAACCTGATGGCAGACTCACAGGTGACGGTACCGGCACACCTTGCAGGGAAACCAGCCGACTGTATGGCTATCGTCATGCAGGCTATGCAATGGGGCATGAACCCTTACGCTGTGGCTCAGAAAACACACCTGGTTAACGGTGTTCTTGGTTACGAGGCACAACTGGTCAACGCAGTAATCGCAAGCTCCAGTGCCATTCATGGCCGTTTTCATTACCGCTATGGGGGTGACTGGGAGCGCTGCACCAGGACACAGGAAATCACACGCGATAAAAACGGTAAAAATGGGAAGTACACCGTCACTGAGCGCGTTCGTGGCTGGACAGATGAGGACGAGATCGGCCTGTTCGTTCAGGTTGGTGCCATTCTGCGAGGTGAATCTGAAATCACCTGGGGAGAACCTCTTTACCTCTCCGGCGTTGTTACCCGCAATTCTCCGCTATGGGTTTCAAACCCTAAACAGCAAATTGCCTATCTGGGCGTTAAATATTGGGCTCGCCTGTACTGCCCGGAAGTGATCCTCGGCGTGTACAGCCCTGATGAGGTTGAGCAACGAGAAGAACGCGAGATTAACCCTGCTCCAGTCCAGCGCATGAGCGTACAGGAAATCACCAGCGAGGTTAGCACCAGGACCAGCGCGCAGGAGTCGGCAGCTAACGTTGATGCTGTTGCCGACGATCTTCGCGAACGCATTGATACAGCAAGTTCCGTTGATCAGGCAAAAGCAATCCGTGCGGATATCGAATCACAGAAAGCGTTGCTGGGTACTGCGCTGTTCACCGAATTAAAAAACAAAGCAGTGAAGCGCTATTACCAGGTCGATGCACAGAACAAAGTCGAGGCAGTGATCAACTCAATTCCAAACCCTGGCGAACCGGAAGCCGCAGAGATGTTTGCTAAAGCTGAAAGCACGCTTGGCGCTGCTAAACGCCATCTTGGCGACGAACTGCACGATAAGTACCGCGTCACCCTGGACGATATGAAACCGGAATACATCGGCTAATTGCATCGGGAGGGGTTACGCCCTCCCGCCTGAGGAGGTTTTATGCGCCTTATAAATCGCAGTAAGCAATCGCCATTGGGCCGTCGCGCATGTGATGTTGCACTGGCGGCGCATCATGAAAAGTTCGGCGATTACGGCAGACAAAAGCACGTTACCAATTACACCGTTGTAGTGGATGGCGTAAAGGTGCCTGTTGAAGTAGTTAACCGGGCCACCAGCTACGTAGCCACCGCAATGATCGGCGTCCGGAAACTTAGAAATCTGCCAGCACAGGCAAACTGAATATTAGCGATGGCCCGCTGCGGGGCCACTGGAGAAAACGATGAGCAACATTATCCAACTGACGCCAAACAAGTGGGTTAGCGAAAAAGTTCTGATTGCGGTTACCGGGCTTAAGCCCGGAACCATTACCCGCGCCAGAAAAGAATCCTGGATGCTGGGCCGCGAGTACCTGCACATTTCACCAGACGGAAATCCGAAGCCTTCGAGCGAATGCATATACAACAGAGAAGCCGTTGATCAGTGGATCGAGGCGCAGAAAAAAAATCAACCAGGTGCGAAGACAACATGAAAAGCAGTACACTCGTCAATGCTCCTGGACGTCAGGAGGGATTAATGGCTAATGCATCATACCCGACAGGCGTCGAAAACCACGGCGGTTCGCTCCGCATCTGGTTTCTGTATAAAGGTAAACGTGTCAGGGAAAACCTTGGTATCCCTGACACTGCAAAAAATCGCAAGATAGCTGGCGAACTGCGTTCTTCGGTTTGTTTTGCGATAAGGATGGGGAATTTTAACTATGTGGAAAAATTCCCAAACTCACCGAACCTTGCCCGGTTCGGTCAGGATAGAAAGGAAATTACTGTGCTGGAGCTTACCGAAAGATGGTCCGAGCTGAAGAGAATGGAGATCAGCTCTAATACCATGAGTAGGTACGAATCTATCATAAAAAACATGCTTCCACTCATCGGCGAAAACAAAATGGTTTCTGCGGTGACTACTGAGGATTTGCTGTATGTCAGGAAGGAGTTGCTGACGGGCTTTCAGGTAATGAAGAAGGATCACCGGACTCAGGTTAAAGGCCGGAAATCGTCCACAGTGAATAATTACATGATGCTGATGGCCGAGATCTTCCAGTTTGGAACAGATAACGGCTATGCAAAGGAAAACCCGTTTAGCGGAATTAACCGTCTCAAGAAAGCGAAAGGGGAACCAGATCCACTCACGACAGACGAGTTCATCAGGTTTATCCAGGCATGCGGACACCAGCAGATGAGAAATCTCTGGTCACTGGCAGTCTATACCGGAATGAGGCATGGGGAGTTGTGCGGTCTGGCCTGGGAAGATATCGATCTGCATGCCGGGACGATCATTGTGAAGCGCAACCTTACCCAGACGGATGAGTTCACCCTGCCAAAAACCGACGCAGGTACTGACAGGGTGATATATCTCATTCAACCAGCTATTGATGCCCTGAGGAATCAGGCCCAGTTGACACGCCTTGGCCGGCAGTTTGAGGTTGAAGTGAAGTTGCGGGAATATGGACAATCTGTCATTCAGCCCTGCACGTTCGTATTCAGCCCTCAATGCGTCAAACGTGGACCTCGCACAGGATATCACTACGCGGTTAATTCCATTAATAAAATTTGGGCCCCGATAATCAAGCGTGCCGGCATTCGTTACCGTAACGCGTATCAGTCACGACATACCTATGCATGCTGGTCATTATCAGCTGGTGCTAACCCAAACTTTATAGCAACGCAGATGGGGCATACCGATGCACAGATGGTTTACAAGGTGTATGGAAAGTGGATGTCAGAGAAGAGCGCAGAACAGGTTTCTCTGCTCAACCAGGCACTTTCCCGCTATGCCCCATCACTGCCCCAAAGCATGGTAGCAGCGCAGTAGAAATCCTTAAATTCAAGGGGTTAGCAGTCGCATCGCTACATTTTTATAACATGGGGCACGAAATGCGCTCGACCCTAAAGACAGCTTATGGTGTGATCGGGGTTCAATAAATCGCTAAACAAGGTATACTCCAGCGGTTTTCTTAGTTGTTTATTGTACTAAACGCTCCCGTGAGAGGACGCAACAGCGCACCTATGACACAATTCGCTTCTCCTGTTCTGCACTCGTTGCTGGATACAGATGCTTATAAGTTGCATATGCAGCAAGCCGTTTTTCATCACTACTATGATGTGCAGGTAGCGGCTGAGTTTCGTTGCCGTGGCGACGACCTGCTGGGTATTTATGCCGATGCTATTCGCGAGCAGGTGGACGCGATGCAGCACCTGCGCCTCCAGGAGGACGAGTTCCAGTGGCTCTCCGGCCTGCCCTTTTTTAAACCGGATTATCTGAACTGGTTACGCGAGTTTCGCTATAACCCAGCTCAAGTCTGTGTCACCAACGATAACGGCAAGCTGAATATTCGCTTAACCGGCCCGTGGCGTGAAGTCATTATGTGGGAAGTGCCGCTGCTGGCCGTGATCAGTGAGCTGGTTCATCACTACCGCTCGCCAAACGCGGGCGTTGATCAGGCGCTCGACGCGCTGGAAAGTAAGCTGGTTGATTTCACTGCGTTAACCGCCAATCTCGATATGTCCCGCTTCCACCTGATGGACTTCGGCACCCGCCGCCGTTTCTCTCGTGAAGTGCAGCAGGCGATAGTTAAACGTCTCCAGCAGGAGTCATGGTTCGTCGGCACCAGCAACTATGATCTCGCGCGTCGCCTGGCGCTGACGCCGATGGGCACTCAGGCGCACGAATGGTTCCAGGCGCATCAACAAATCAGTCCGGACCTGGCGACCAGCCAGCGTGCCGCGTTGGCCGCCTGGCTTAACGAATATCCGGACCAGCTTGGTATCGCATTGACAGATTGCATTACAATGGATGCGTTTTTACGCGATTTCGGCATTGAATTCGCCAGCCGTTATCAGGGGTTACGCCACGACTCAGGAGACCCTGTCGCATGGGGCGAAAAGGCGATTGCCCATTATGAAAAGCTGGGGATTGATCCGCTGACAAAAACGCTGGTCTTTTCAGATAACCTTGATCTGCCAAAGGCGGTCGAGCTCTATCGCCATTTCGCCTCTCGCGTGCAGTTAAGCTTCGGCATCGGTACCCGCCTGACCTGCGATATCCCTCAGGTAAAACCGCTCAATATCGTGATCAAGCTTGTGGAGTGTAACGGAAAGCCGGTGGCTAAACTTTCCGACAGTCCCGGTAAAACGATCTGTCATGATAAAGCGTTTGTGCGCGCGCTGCGTAAAGCCTTTGATCTCCCGCAGATCCGCAAAGCTAGTTAATTCTTTCCAGGGAGCCTGCCTGGGCTCCTTTTTCAGGTTTATTTCCGAAATCTTTCACTTCAGCTGCGATTTCTACTTGTCTGATTGCAGATGCCAGGTAACATAGGAATACCCCCATTTCGGGTGGACAAGTGTTTATTTTTTCCGACTATTAACAGAGAGAATATTATGAGCGTTGTGCCTGTAGCCGACGTACTCCAGGGCCGTGTAGCCGTTGACCAAGAAGTCACCGTGCGCGGATGGGTGCGTACCCGCCGAGATTCAAAAGCTGGCATCTCCTTCCTCGCCGTTTATGACGGCTCCTGCTTTGATCCTGTACAGGCTGTCATTAATAATTCTCTGCCCAATTATAATGAAGAAGTATTACACCTGACGACAGGCTGCTCCGTGGTAGTAACAGGTAAGGTTGTCGCGTCGCCGGGACAGGGGCAAAGTTTCGAAATCCAGGCTACGAAAGTAGAGGTCGCAGGCTGGGTGGAAGATCCGGATACCTACCCGATGGCGGCAAAACGCCATAGCATTGAGTATCTGCGTGAGGTCGCGCATCTGCGCCCGCGCACTAACCTGATTGGCGCGGTAGCGCGCGTCCGCCATACTCTGGCGCAGGCGCTGCATCGCTTCTTCGATGAGCAGGGTTTCTTTTGGGTCTCTACCCCGCTGATTACCGCTTCCGATACCGAAGGCGCTGGCGAAATGTTCCGCGTCTCAACGCTGGATCTGGAAAACCTGCCGCGTAACGACCAGGGCAGAGTAGATTTTGACAAAGACTTTTTTGGCAAAGAATCATTCCTGACCGTCTCCGGCCAGCTCAACGGTGAAACGTATGCCTGTGCGCTGTCCAAAATCTATACTTTTGGGCCGACCTTCCGCGCGGAAAATTCCAACACCAGCCGCCACCTGGCGGAGTTCTGGATGCTGGAGCCGGAAGTGGCGTTCGCCGATCTGGAAGACAACGCCCGTCTGGCGGAAGCCATGCTGAAATATGTCTTCAAGGCGGTTCTGGAAGAGCGTGCGGATGATATGAAGTTCTTTGCCGAACGCGTGGATAAAGACGCTATCGCTCGTCTGGAGCGTTTTGTCTCTACCGACTTCGCTCAGGTGGATTACACCGATGCGGTCGCCATTCTGGAACGCTGTGGTAAGACATTTGAAAACCCGGTGTTCTGGGGCGTCGACCTCTCTTCCGAACACGAACGTTATCTGGCGGAAGAGCATTTCAAAGCGCCGGTAGTGGTGAAAAACTATCCGAAGGAAATTAAAGCATTTTACATGCGCCTTAACGAAGATGGCAAAACCGTGGCGGCCATGGATGTGCTGGCGCCGGGAATCGGCGAAATCATCGGTGGTTCCCAGCGTGAAGAGCGTCTGGATGTGCTGGATGCCCGTATGGCCGAAATGGGGCTGAATAAAGAGGATTACTGGTGGTATCGCGACTTGCGTCGCTACGGTACTGTACCGCATTCCGGCTTTGGCCTGGGCTTTGAACGCCTTATCGCTTACGTCACGGGTGTGCAAAACGTGCGCGATGTTATTCCGTTCCCACGGACCCCACGCAACGCCAGCTTCTGATTTTTACGTCACACTCAAGGCCAGCTATGCTGGCCTTTTTTTTCGCCTGAATGTCAGTTTTATTATCAATAAGTAAATAAATTTAATTACAACCCTCTGAATTACCACATCTTGTTACTGTATATTTCACGAAAATATTTACACATAAAAATTAATCCTTAATTTTATTGCGGATTAGATTTTTCTGTTCTAATAGCACAATTTTTCACCATAATTTCAGACATCAAGACTTCTAAATGGCTATTTTTATGAAATGGCTCGTCTGCTGCTTTTTCAGGCACAACGGTTCTACAAGCCAATAATTACAATAAAATCATAGTGATAAAAGAAAAACGATCAAATCAAAGCGAGAACTCAGGGGAAGTTTGACGTTGTTCACAAAGTTCCGCGAAAATAACATTTGTTTACATATTTTTTCCTTTTGAAACTAAATCTTTATATTTGTAGCACTTTCACGGTAGCGAAACGTTAGTTTGAATGGAAAGATGCCTGTCAGACACATAAAGACACCAAACTCTCATCAATATTTCTGTAAAGTTTTATTGACGGAATTTATTGACGGCAGTGGCAGGTGTCATATAAAAAAACCAATGAGGGTAATAAATAATGATGAAGCGCAAAATCCTGGCAGCGGTGATCCCTGCCCTGCTGGCTGCTGCAACCGCAAACGCAGCAGAAATTTATAATAAAGATGGTAATAAGCTGGATCTGTACGGTAAAGCCGTGGGTCGTCACGTATGGACAACGACCGGCGATAGCAAAAATGCCGACCAGACTTATGCCCAGATTGGTTTTAAAGGGGAAACGCAGATTAACACCGATCTGACCGGTTTCGGTCAGTGGGAATACCGTACTAAAGCAGACCGCGCTGAAGGCGAACAGCAGAACTCGAATCTGGTCCGTCTGGCTTTCGCGGGTTTGAAATACGCGGAAGTGGGTTCAATCGATTATGGTCGTAACTACGGTATCGTTTACGATGTTGAATCCTATACCGATATGGCCCCCTACTTCTCCGGCGAAACCTGGGGCGGCGCCTATACTGATAACTACATGACCAGCCGTGCTGGCGGTTTGTTGACCTACCGTAACTCTGACTTCTTTGGTCTGGTGGACGGTCTCTCTTTCGGTATCCAGTATCAGGGTAAAAATCAGGACAACCACAGCATTAACTCTCAGAATGGCGATGGCGTAGGTTACACCATGGCATATGAGTTCGACGGCTTTGGCGTCACCGCAGCGTACAGCAACAGCAAGCGTACTAACGATCAGCAGGATCGCGATGGTAATGGCGATCGCGCAGAGTCATGGGCCGTTGGCGCGAAATATGATGCAAACAACGTCTACCTGGCTGCCGTATATGCTGAAACCCGCAATATGAGCATTGTTGAAAATACGGTTACCGATACCGTGGAAATGGCAAACAAAACGCAGAACCTGGAAGTGGTCGCTCAGTACCAGTTTGACTTCGGCCTGCGTCCGGCAATCTCGTATGTGCAGAGTAAAGGTAAGCAGTTGAACGGCGCCGACGGCTCGGCCGATCTGGCGAAATATATTCAGGCGGGCGCGACTTACTACTTCAACAAAAACATGAACGTATGGGTTGACTACCGTTTCAACCTGCTGGACGAAAACGACTACAGCTCCAGCTACGTTGGCACCGACGATCAGGCGGCTGTCGGTATTACTTACCAGTTCTGATCAGCAGACCCCTTTGTTTTATGCCTCAAAAACAGGACTTCGGTCCTGTTTTTTTATCTCTCTTAGAGAAAATGTGCGTCTTTCAAAAACAGGCGGGCTTTTTAGCGCTAACGGTTGGCATTTTGTAAATCTGCCGTTAACCTGATAGCGGATTTCCCTTCTGTAACTATAATGGAACCTCGTCATGTTTGAGAACATAACCGCCGCTCCTGCCGACCCGATTTTGGGCCTGGCCGATCTGTTTCGCGCCGATGACCGTCCAGGGAAAATTAACCTTGGCATTGGCGTATATAAAGATGAAACCGGCAAAACACCGGTGCTCACCAGCGTTAAAAAAGCCGAGCAGTATTTACTGGAAAATGAAACGACGAAAAACTATCTCGGCATTGACGGGATTCCGGAATTTGCTCGCTGCACTCAGGAACTGCTGTTCGGCAAAGGCAGCGCGCTGATTAACGATAAGCGCGCACGCACGGCGCAAACGCCGGGCGGTACCGGCGCGTTACGCATTGCCGCCGACTTTTTGGCAAAAAATACTCCGGTAAAACGGGTGTGGGTGAGCAACCCCAGCTGGCCGAACCACAAAAGCGTGTTTAACGCTGCCGGCCTGGAAGTTCGGGAGTACGCTTACTACGATGCGGAAAATCACACGCTGGATTTTGAAGCGTTACAAGCCAGCCTGAGCGAAGCTCAGGCTGGCGATGTGGTTCTGTTCCACGGTTGCTGTCATAACCCAACCGGCATTGACCCTACTCTGGAACAGTGGCAGGTTCTGGCTGAGCTTTCCGTTGAAAAAGGGTGGCTGCCGCTATTCGATTTCGCTTACCAGGGCTTTGCCCGCGGCCTGGAAGAAGATGCGGAAGGTCTGCGCGCCTTTGCCGCGCTGCATAAAGAGCTCATTGTCGCCAGCTCCTACTCCAAAAACTTCGGCTTATATAATGAACGCGTCGGCGCCTGCACCCTCGTTGCCGCCGATGCGGAAACCGTGGATCGCGCTTTTAGCCAGATGAAATCCGCCATTCGCGCTAACTACTCCAACCCGCCAGCGCACGGCGCGTCCATCGTCGCGACTATCCTGAGTAATGACGCCCTGCGCGCGATCTGGGAACAGGAACTGACGGATATGCGCCAGCGTATTCAGCGTATGCGTCAACTGTTCGTGAATACCTTGCAGGAAAAAGGCGCGAACCGTGACTTCAGCTTTATTATCAAGCAGAACGGGATGTTCTCATTCAGCGGTCTGACCAAAGATCAGGTGCTGCGTCTGCGTGAAGAGTTTGGCGTTTATGCCGTGGCTTCTGGTCGCGTAAACGTGGCGGGCATGACCCCGGATAATATGGCGCCGCTGTGCGAAGCCATTGTCGCGGTACTGTAAAAAGCTGCCGACTGGCGTGACCGATAAAAAAGCCTGCACATTGCAGGCTTTTTCATTCTGCTTACCAGACCGGCATCTCATCTTGCAGGAAGGGATTATGCAGACGCTCGTACCCGAGCGTAGAGAGCGGGCCGTGGCCAGGAATAAAGGTCACATCATCGCCAAGCGGCAACAATTTACGCTTAATGGCGTCAATCAACTGGGTGTGATCGCCGCGAGGGAAATCGCTGCGCCCGACGCCACCTTTGAAAATCACATCGCCGGAGATCAGCAGTTGCGACTGTTCATCAAAGAAAACCACGTGTCCCGGCGTGTGTCCCGGACAATGTAACACCTGTAACGTCACATTCCCTACGCTGACGCGATCGCCGTCGTTCAGCCAGCGATCAGGCGTCAGCGGCTGACACTCATCCAGACCAAACATGCGGCTTTGCGCCGGCAGTCCTTGCAGCCAGAACTCATCTTCTTTTTCCGGACCGATAACAGGAACGCCGTAATGCTGCGCCAGTTCACTCGCCGCGCCGACATGATCGAGATGCCCATGCGTGAGTAAAATTTGCATCAACGTCACGCCGCTGGCGTCCACTTCCTGTTTAATTTTTTCCGCGTCGCCGCCCGGATCGACCAGTGCCGCCAGCCGGGTTTGTTCGCACCAGATTAATGAACAGTTCTGGGAGAACGCGGTGACCGGAATAATACAATAGTTCATACTGCTCCTTTGATTAAGCCTCGCTGATTACCAGTGCCGCGCCGGCCCGGTATCAATATGCACAAAGTTACTACGTGGGTAATATCCTACACCACCTGCGCGCATAGATAACGCCGCTTTGCGAATATTGCTCAGCGCCACGCCTTCAATATGAAAATCCATCGCCTGCCCTTTTGTATGGTAGCTTTTTTTCGCTACGCCGCTGCTACGGGCGCGTAATTCATTATTGGTATCAAGAGAACGGTAGCCTGAGATGAGCTGCACAGGTTTACGCGTCCCTAACAGCCCCTGAAGTCGGTAAAGTTGGTCAAACAGGCGGGGATCGATTGATCGGACTTTATTCGCGCGATAGTCACGGAAAAAATGGTTTAACTTTGCTAATTCATCCTGAATGTAGGCTCTTCCATCGAAAAACTCCGCCTTGATTGACTCTCCGGTATGGAGATTGTTTAACGTCAAAATGCGCGGGCGTGGGGTCGAGAGTGTGGCAAACGCTGGCGCGGGCAGGATGGCGGCGCCGAGAGCGACACCACCAAGCGCCAGCAGCTTGCGGCGATTAGCGTCAAATTTGTCCATGATAATCAGGTCTACAGGTCAATGTTATCGTTAATACACTTCTACCTTTAAGCAGACATGATACCGGCTGGCACAGACTTCTGAACGGCCCGGTCAACTTAAAGGTTGTTGTATATGCACTTCTGGCGCACGAAAGGCACCTTAACTGCCGATAAAGCCCGCGTCAAGATGGCCCTCCCCCAGCCACAACGGGGGTCTACAGCGAAACGCCCCGTTGAAGCCAAACATTAGGACAACATATTTACCAGAACTTCTTCATTTACCTGATTAATTGTTCAACCTTTGGCACAATTTGTGCGCTGGATCGCGCTGTGAGATCGTAATTGTAAATATCTGTACGATATTGCATACGTCCATCTGCGCCGACAAACGCGGTCAGATAGTAAAGATTTACTGGAATGTTCTGCCGGATATTGACATACCGCGTGTCGCCTTGCTTCAGGGCGCCTGAGATCCGCGCATCGTTCCAGCCAGCATCCTGCAAGAGCATATTCGCCAGCTCAGAGGCCTTATTGACCCGCACGCAGCCGGAACTTAACGCCCTGGCGTCACGCTGAAAGAGAGTATGGTTAGGCGTATCGTGCAGATAGATAGCATCTGAACTCGGCATATTAAATTTATAACGCCCCAGCGAATTGTGCGCGCCTGGCGCCTGCTGGAAACGGAACGGAAGATTCGATGGCGTAATGGTGGCCCAGTCAACCTGCCACGGATCGATCGCTTCTTTGCTGTTCCAGCCGCGCATCACGGTGTAGCCATGGCGCTCCAGATAGCCTGGGTCATTCCACACCTTCGGTAAAATGTCTTTACGCGCAAGCGTGGGCGGAACGTTCCACGGCGGGTTCACCACCACATTATTCAGCGCGCTGCTCATCATCGGCGTTTTACGATCGGGACGCCCGACGATCACCCTCGAAGCCAGCACCTGGTTGCCATTCTGATAGTAGACCAGCGAATAAGCGGGAATGTTTACCATAATACCGGTAGAGAGTTCCGCTGGCAGCAGGCGTAAACGTTGGATATTCAGTGCCAGTACGCCTGCGCGTTGCGCGGGGGTCATATTAAGCCAGTTACGCGTCGCCGGGCCAATAACGCCATCCGCCCCCAGCCCTTGCCATGCCTGAAAACGCTTTACCGCCTCGACCAGTTCACGATCGTAGGCGCGTGCCGCCGGAGCCGACTTACTACGGCGGGCCGTTGGTTCGTCGACCGGCTGCGCCACCGATGTTTCGACTACCGCGGCGGAGGGGCTGACGACGGCGCTATCAGCAGTGTTATCGCCGGGTAAGGCTATCTTTGGACCGCCATCCAGCATCCCCGTACGCTGTAATATTTCGCGCAGCGCAGGCACATCGTTACTCCATTGCCCCGGGCGCAGCGTCGCGGTATTGGCCAACTGCGGCCACGGGCGAGAGTCCGCCACCAGCTTCAGTAGCGCGTCATGCATGGGCGCATACTGTGGATGCTGCGGCGCCAGGCTGGCGACAAACATCGGCAACTGGCCCTCTTCCAGCGCGATTTGCCACTGGTTAATCACCGAGACTGGCGGCGTCGCCAATGCGTAAGGTTTGTTGCTATATAACCAGCGCTGGCCTTTGACGGGGATATTCGCAATGAAATGGAGATAGCCCATCATGGCGTCTGACAACACAACATCACGCGCCATACCGTTTACGGCGGGATCGGTCAACAATGCCACCCAGGCGGTAAACTGCGGCTGGAATCCGGCAATCGCCACCTCCGCCAACTGTTGCTGGAAGGCTTTCACCGCATCGCGATTATCCCACATGGGCTTCATGTCGCGCGCGGCATACAGCAATGTCAGCTGGCTCATATAGACCGGCGTATAGCCGGAAGGAAGCTGCGACTGTAAATCAGCCCGGACTTTCTCGGCTGAAACGCCCTCCGGCAGCGGCTGAATCCCGGCCATAATCGCCGTCGCGGCGGATTGCTTCTGCGGCCCAGCCTGATCCGTCGCGGCAACGGCGCTATCGCCAGGTATCATTTCAGGCTCATCGGCCTGCGCATTGAACAGTGGAGCGAATGTTACGGCCAGGCATAAACTGATTGCCGACAGACAACGACCACACATCTTATTAAGCAACATCCCTTGCCCCCTGTTTTCATTATCATACTCCGCATGACTGTGCTGCCCGCAGCGCGGGTCAACCGCAACCAATGCTTTTGTTTAGTATGACGAGTCAGCCTGCTCACTCGTCAGGCTTAACTCCAGTATATAAAGTTCGTTACGTTTTTGCCTAACCTAATGTAAAGAAGTTTAAAGAAAATGCACTACCCGGAGAGATTTTTCAGATAAAGAAAAAGGCGGCTTTCGCCGCCCCAGGGTAATGATAAAGCAGAACTTGTTGTGCCGGATGGCGGCGTAACCGACTTATCCGGCCTTGCCTGATAAGCGAGGCGCCATCGGGCACTTCATTATTTCTGCCGTATTTAACTCGCTTCTGAAGGCGTATCTTCCGTCTGCGTACCGGGAAGCGTTTCCGGAAGCTGCGGCGCAAAGCCACGCAGCCCGACAACATGAACATGCTCAGTATTCTGAAACACTTTACGCACCAGCTTATAGGTCGTGCCCTTCTCCGGACTGATGTTTTCCGGCGCGGCGATGATGAGCTGCATCTGCAAACGTTCGCATAGTTCAAACAGCGTGGCGATAGAGCGCGCATCCAGACGCGCCGCTTCATCGAGGAACAGCAGGCGACATGGCGAAATATCTTTCCCGCGCAGTCTGCGCGCTTCGTCTTCCCAGCTTTGCACCACCATCACCAGAATTGACATCCCGGTCCCGATAGCTTCACCCGTGGATAGCGCGCCGGATTCCGCACGCAGCCAGCCGTCGGACCCACGGTTAACTTCAACTTCCATTTCCAAATAGTTACGGTAGTCCAGCAGCTCCTCGCCGATGGTCTGCGGCGTGCGTTGCCCCATATCGATCTGCGGATTCAGACGCTGGTACAGTTTCGCCAGCGCTTCGGAGAAGGTCAGACGATTGCTGTTAAACAGATCCTGGTGCTGCTCCTGCTGTTCTGAAAGCACATCCAGCAAGGTGGCATGCGTTTCACGCACGTTGACGTTTAACCGCACGCTATTCACCTGGCCAAACGAGACGCTTTGCAACCCCTGGTTCAGCATACGGATACGGTTCTGCTCACGCTGGATAGTCTTGCGGATAATGTTTGCCACGCTGCGGGAACTGATCGCCAGCTTTTGCTCACGCGATGTCAGCTCTTCCGTCAGACGGCTCAGCTCAATCTCCATTTGTTCAATGGCTTCAACCGGATCGTCGGTACGAATAATATCCTGACGAATACGTTCGCGCAGATGCTGGTAAACGGCCACAAAGAACTGGATTTTACGTTCCGGGCGTTTCGGATCTTCCGACAGGCGCAATACGTCGCGTAAATGTTCGTTATCCGCGACGGCCAGGCGCAGCGCGCCCAACGCCTTATCCGACATGGAGCGCAGTTCATCCGCCGACAGATAAGCCAGCTCACGACGGTGCAGACGGCGTTCCACGCCATTGTCTTTCACCATCCGCATGACCGCGCACCAGCCGGCTTTCGCGGTCACGACCTGCTCGCGCATTTCATGATAATCGCGCTCCAGCTTGCGCAGCTTACGGGTCAGGTTATCCATCTCCGCTTCACAGAAGGTGAGCGCTTTCTCAAGCTGATTGCGACGCGAACGGTTATTGCTCAACTGGGCGTGCAGTTCATCGCGACGCTGGCGGGCGCGTTCTTCCGCCCCGCTGTCGGCGCGAACGCCAATATCCTGTAATTCGCGCTGCAAATCGTTAAGCAGCTCTTTTTTCGTGTCGTAAGAGCTTTTTAGCGAGGCCAGGACCTGGCTGTACTGACTTAACTGCGCGGCATGGCTGCGCAGCGCTTCGCGGGCGCGGGTACGCTCGGCTTCCGCCTGCTCCAGCCGCTGGCGCAGCTTTTCGTTGAGATCGCTGTTGCCGCTCAGCATTTCCGCCGAGTCGGAATAGCTGAAATGCGCCCGACGTTCGACGACTTCAGCCAGCGCAAAAGCCTGCTGGCGCGCGTCGCGCTGCATTTGCTGCGACCAGGCATAGTCTTCTTTTAACTGCTCAAACTGTTCCGGATCGCTTTGCAGAACGGAAACCACCGGCTCCAGTTTGGCTAACTGGTTGCCATATTGCTGCACAAATCGCGCCGCTTCCTGCGCCTCATCCAACCGTTCCTGAATTTCATCGACCCGATCGGCCAGCGTTTCATCGGCCAATAAATTCAGCCGCGGCAGCAAACGGTTAAGCGCGGAAACGCCCTCTTTCGCCTGCTCAAACTGAAGGCGCTGTTGCTGGTTGTCGCTTTCATGCGTCGCCAGCGCGCGCTCCAGCTCGACGCGACGCCCGTTCAGTCGGCGAATTTCCGCTTCCGGATCGTCCTCAAAAGCGACGGAAAGGTGGCTGCCGATAAAACGGCTGAACGCCTGGTGCAAACGCTGGGTTTTCTGCACGTCAAACGAGAGCGTGGCAAAGCGCTCGGAAAGCACTTCCCGTTCCGCATGGAGACTTTCAATACGGTTCTCGCGCGCCGCACGGCCAAAAATAGGCAGCGACGGGAAACGCGAATAACGCCACTGACGGTCGGCAATTTTCACGACCACCGCCTTTTCCAGCTCGTCAACGCTGAATACGCTGTCATCAAAAGACTGCGGATCGCCTTCGATCAGGTACAGATCTTCCGGGCAGTCGGTCAGACCTTCAAGCTGTTCGGCTATTTGCGATAAATCCGGTACGACGATCGCATGGCGCGACGGGCCATACAGTGCGGAAAAGTACGGCGCATCTTCAAGGCTGACATCATCGTAGATTTCCGACAGCAGTACCCCGCCAAAACGCTCCGCCAGCGCATTCAAACGCTGGTCTTCCGCGCCGCCCGGCTGGCTTAAACGTTCGATCTCTTCATCAACCGCATTTTTACGCGCGCCCACTTCGTCGCGTTCGACAATGGCTTCGCGCTCACGTTCCAGTAGCTGTTGCAGGTATTCGGTCACTTCCTGGCTGGACGTAAACTCCTCGCCGCACTGTTCGCTAAGCTGGTTCAGGCTATTCTGCGCCGCCAGCCAGACAGGAGCGCGTTGCATCAGATGCTGGATACGGGATTGCAGCTGTTCCTGTTCCTGACGCAAGGCCATACGCTGTTCGCTGGCTGACGATACGCTATCAGACAAGGACGCGATGCGGGCTTCCAGCTCCTGATGCAGCGCTTCCAGTTCGTCAATATCAAAATTTTTGCCCTGTCGCTTACAGAACTCCGCCAGCAGACGTTCCGCCTCTTGCTGCTCGCGCAGCCGCTGTTCCAGTTCGCTCAGGCGCATCCGCAGCGGCTGTACCTGTTCCGCCAGATGACGCTGGTTCACGCCGTCCCGTAACAGCTCGCGCGCCACGTCCCAGGCTTCGCTACGCGCCAGCGGGCCGTTGATCGCCGCCACCAGCTGATAAGCCTGCTCAAACTGGCTGTGCGCGGTTTGCGCCACGCTCATTTTTTGTTCCAACGACAGCAGTTTTTCCGTAGCTTCCTGCTCTTTTGCCTGGAAAGTATCCAGCCATTCGGCGGCGCTTTCCGGCGTTAGATCCGGCAGATGGCAAAGTTCTTTAGCGCGGGCAAGCGCTGATATCGCCTGGTTATACTGAATCGCGCGCGTTTGCTGTACATCCAGCGCCTGCTGGTAATCCGCAAGCTGGCTTTTGAGTTCATCGACTTCCAGCTCGGCGGCTTCGGCACGCGCTTCATTTTCGTCCTGCATTTCGGCGGCTTCCGCCACCACTTCATTTTGCTCTTCGAGTCGAATCTGCAGCTCTTCAAGATCCGCTTCGTAGCGTTCAATTTTTTCCTGCTGGCGCAGCGCAGTTTGCACCAGATTCAGGTGATCGCTCGCCGCCTGGTAATCCGCTTCAAGAGAACCTTCGGCACCGTTATGTTCGCCCAACTCACGGGCCATATCGACGTGCTTGTACTGCTCCGCCGCCAGTTGTTTGCGCGATGTGTACAGTTCGCGTCGAAACGCCAACGCCTGATCAAGGTGAACCCGACGCTCATTAGCGTGGCGCATATAATCCGCCGCCACATAATCGGTGGCTTCGCTGATCAAATGCTTAAACAGATCGCGATCGGATTGGGTAACACGAATCGCTTCCAGCGTGAGTCGGTTCTCGCGCAGCGCCGCTTCCATATCCTGGAATGCCTTGCGCACACCGCTGTTTTCCGGCAATAAATAATCGCGCAGCGATCGGGTAATGGCGCTGGAGATCCCGCCGTACAGCGAGGCCTCTATCAAACGATAGAATTTACTACGATCGGAAGCGGAGCGCAGACGACGGGCGATAATCCCTAAGTCAAACATCAGCGAATGATAATCGGTGATGGAGTTAAACTGCTTAAACTGCACGCCTTCCATCTCGTCAAGCTTGTCTTTCAGCTCAGCAAGCGACAGTACGCGCGCCTGACGTTCGTTTAATGTCTCCGTCACCAGTTGTGTCGGCTGTACCGACATCGGCAGCCCCTGGATAGCGAACGGTTTGATGTCCACTTTGCGATCGCGCCCAGCGACCTGCTGCAGACGCACGCCGACCACCACCCGCTGATGGCGGGAATTAATGGTGTCGAGCATGGAGTAACAGACGCCCGCCTTCAGCTTACCGTGTAAACCTTTATCGCGCGAACCGCTGGTGGCGCCGGCTTCCGTGGTGTTACGAAAGTGCAGTAATGTGAGATCCGGGATCAGCGCCGTGACGAACGCCGCCATCGTCGTGGATTTCCCGGCGCCGTTGCCCCCGGATAACGTCGTGACCAGTTCATCCAGGTCAAAAGTGCGGGCAAAAAAACCGTTCCAGTTAATCAGCGTTAGCGAGCGAAATTTACCGCGTTCAATCATTATTCTTCCTCTCCACTGTCCGGCTGACTCTCTTCGGTCTCATCATTAAGTTGCAGATGGTTTTCAATGGGCATCGCTTCCCCGTCGCGGATGAGACGACGCTGCGCCTCGCGAGGATCGTCGCCGGCGCGGACATCCGCGCCAAAGCGGAAGACCGATTCGGTAATGCGGAATTTGCTGCTATCGTGGCCCATAAACCATACCATGCCCAAACGACGCAGGCGGTTTAAAGAAGAACGCACCTTTTCCTGCAGTTTCTGACGGTCAACGTCAGATCCCGTCGAGCGGTTATTCACCAGCTTTAGCAGTTTGGCTTCGTCCGCAAGGGTAAGCAGCTCGTCGTACAACTCCTGCTGAGTAAAGATCCCTTCGTTGGCCAGACGCTCCGGGCTAAGATAGAGGTAGCAGAGAATTTTACCGACCATCATATCCAGTTCGGATAACACCGAGCGCGGGATAAGCGTGGTAGAACGCGGACGCAGGTAGAAGAACCCCTCCGGCGCGCGAATCAGTTCCACGTTATAACGCGCGTAAAACTCTTCCAGGTATTCCTGAAAATCCATCAGAAAGGCATGATTATCCAGTTCATCCAGCCCGATGTGGCGGCCCGAACGTAATGCGCTATCCAGCGCCGGAAATAACGGATTCGCCAGCGCCTGCGCCAGCTTAACCGGCATCACTTGTTCAATATTTGTCAATGACATGCGCCTGTACCTTGGCTCCGTAATCATTAATCGGCTGCCATTTGGCTGGCAGTCCGGTGAAATCTGCTTGCGCTACGCCAAGACGTACCGCTTGATCGATAACAATACGCGCCACGTCGAAATGACGCGCGCGCGGGTATTGCGCCAGATACTCGCGCACCACCAGCCCAAGATCCAGTGGCGTTTGTCTGGTTTTGTAGATAGCCAGCTGTTCTTCAATGATGGCCGCTAACTGCTCGCGGATCTCGTTAAACTCTTCATATTCCAGATCCGGCGGCAACTCCCCGGTGACTTCATCGTCACGCAACGCCATCTCTTCATCGCGCATATCCAGCAGACGATCGGCATTCGCGTAGGTTAGCGCCCACGGATCGTCAAAATAAGTCTGCACGGACTGGCGCAACCGCTGGGCGAAGACACGGTTTTTATCCATATCGATCGCGGTACGGATAAATTTATGCACGTGACGATCGTAACCGATCCATAAATCAATAGACTGCTGACCCCAACTGATAATGCGGTCGAGTTTACTTTGTAAGTCAAACACCAGCCTGTCGACAAAATGCAGATCGTCGTGTGTCATCGTGGCATCCTGAATGCGCAGCAGGTTAGCCTGCAGCTTATCGCCCGCCGCCTCCAGCGTATCCTGCAACTCGCGCAGCGTACCGGACGTTTCGGAAAGCAGCAGTTCACAGCTGGAAATCGCCGCCCGCCAGTCTTTATTCAGCAGTTGTGCGATATCGTCTTTCACCTGCTGCTGCTGTTCATCCATGATGCGCTGGGTGAGATCGATACTGTCGAAAATCTCCGCCACCGAATATTTCAATGGCGCGTAAACGTTGCGATGCCAGTGGAACTCATCGCCACCCTCCGCTGCCGCATCCGCCGCGCGCTTCAATTCGCCGGCCACAATCGACAACTGCATAGAAAGACGCAGCGTAGAGAATTCACGTTGACGAATGTAGTAATCGGTGATGCCAATCCCGAGCGGGGTTAATCGGTAAATCGCATTGCCTTCCGCCTGCTCGCTGGTAAAGCGGTTCAGCAGACGTTGACGCACCATATCGTTAATCGCGTTATTAGCGCGCACGCCGATGGTTTCGCTGGTTTGCTCAAACGCATCACTCACATGGCGGAATGCATCCACCAGCTCGCCTTCACTCATCTCGCCGTCAAGGCGTTCGCCGTTCAACGTGGCGACCGCCAGCAGAAAGGAAAGTCTGTCTACCGGCAGCGAGATGGAAAAGTCGTTTTTTCTGGCCCAGGCAACCAGTTCGGGGACTGTCTGGGAAAATTCACTCATAGGTTATCCTTGCATCTGCGGCTAGCGCCGGGCTTTTAATCGCGGTGACATGAATGTAGCGCCCAAGGCTAATATACGGCTCCTGGCGGCAATAACGCGTTTCCAGTTCGACCAGGGTCTCATAACAGTCACGCTGCTGGTGTTTTTCACGCAGATAATCATGAAACACACGCACGCCGGTTTTACCGGTAATCTGCCAGCCAATCGCCTCCAGCCACTGGTACACCTGCGCGGGGTCGCGCGGGTAGTCAGGCGACAGCGTGCGCTTCTTGCGTTTAGGCATCCCCGCCTGCACGTAGTCAAAATTACCCGCCACCATATTGTGCATCAGCAAACCGTTAGCGTTATAGAACATCAACGACAGCGCGCCGCCAGGGCGCAATACTGACCAGAGCGTTTCTAATACGCCGACAGGATCGGCTACCCACTCCAGCACAGCATGAAACAATATCAGATCAACCGGGCTTTCCAAATGCGAAGCGACGTCCTGAGCCGGGCATTGTATAAAATGCATGTCTTTGCTCACACCTTTTGCCTCGGCCGCCTGCCGCGCGCGGGCGATCATTTCGCCAGACAGATCGCATAACGTCACCTGATGGCCGCGTTCCGCCATCTTAATCGCCGTTTGCCCTTCGCCGCCGCCGGCATCCAGTACCCGCAGTTTTCGCCCGCCAATCTCCTCCAGCACGCGATCCAGGTCTTGCCACAGAATGGCTTGCCGCAGTTGTCCTTTGGTCGTGCCGTAAATGTTACGGGAAAACTTTTCAGCAATGTCATCAAAATTGCGATCCTGCATCGGACTCTCCACAGGCTGGCTCAGGCGTTATCTGATAAAACCGCTATTTTGTCACAGCCGCGGCGAGAATGAACCTGTCTGGTGTAATATCACCGTTAATCCTCCGCTATATGGTTAAAAAAGGAACCAAAAAGGATGCTTTTTACGCTAAAGAAAGTGATTGGTGGTATGTTATTGCCGCTTCCGCTGATGTTGCTGATGATTGGCGTCGGCCTGGCGCTGCTCTGGTTTAGCCGCTTTCAGAAGACCGGAAAAGTATTTATCAGCGTAGGTTGGCTGGCGCTATTGCTATTAAGCCTGCAACCCGTTTCTGACCATCTGCTGCGTCCGATAGAAAACCGCTACCCTACCTGGCAGGGTTCGCAAAAGGTGGAATATATTGTGGTTCTCGGCGGCGGTTATACCTGGAACCCGCAGTGGGCGCCGAGCTCTAATTTAATTAACAACAGTTTACCGCGGCTGGCGGAAGGCATCCGGCTGTGGCGCGCGAATCCGGGAGCAAAGCTGATTTTTACCGGCGGCGTAGCAAAAACCAATACGGTAAGCACGGCGGAAGTCGGTGCGCGGGTGGCGCAGTCACTGGGCGTACCGCGTAGCGATATTATTACGCTGGATAAGCCAAAAGATACGGAAGAAGAAGCCGCCGCCGTTAAGCAGGCCATCGGCGACGCCCCTTTCCTGTTGGTAACCTCCGCCTCGCATTTGCCGCGTGCGATGATTTTCTTTCAGCATGCCGGGCTGAATCCGCTTCCCGCGCCGGCGAATCAGTTGGCGATCGATTCGCCGCTCAATCCCTGGGAGCGGGCAATTCCGTCCCCGGTCTGGCTAATGCACAGCGATCGCGCTGGGTATGAAACATTAGGACGACTTTGGCAATGGCTGAAAGGCATATCAGGCAAGCCAGGGGAGTAATGATTTCGCCGCCAGATCAAAGTTGGTACGGTTAAAACGTCCGGTATTGACCAACTGTGCAACCTCGTCCCACAGCACATAGAGCCAACGCCGCCAGATGAAGGACTCCGCCACTGGCGCGCGTTGCAGATAATGCCAAAGCAATCCCTCCGCCAATGGATTATCCATCAGGCGAAACAGTTCGAACTCTCTCGGCGCCCACAGCATCAGCCCGGGGCCGACCATCGCCAGAAGCTGATCGCTACGGGCGTCTTTAAGCATACTGCGCAGGCAGAAGTTGCCATGCACCAGTACGCAGTTGTCGTTAAACCCTTCAAATAACGAAGGAAGACATTCTCTGGTACGAAACAGAATGCGTTTGTCCTGCATCGTCAGGCCGGTATTGCTGAACTGATTTAGCGTCGTCCACAGCACCTCCACCCGCTGACGATACCAGGAAGGCCAGATATTCTCCTGAGTATGGTCTACGGCGCCCACGCAACCGCGGCTATCCTGCCGATGCCAGGCTAACAGCCCTTCGACAATCTGATCTTTTAGCTGTTCCCAGCGTTCCGGAGTGCGCGCCGGCGCCTCGACCGGCACACCGCGCAGTCGTTCCAGCAGCAGCACATCCGGACCAGGATGCTCTTCATGCGTCAATACGCCATAGATTACCGGCATCCTCACCGTACCGCTACGCGCCAGCATTGAGGTTTTCCATGCCAGTTGCTGCGCAACGCCGGGAGTGGTAAAACTTCGCGCCATCAGCGGCATCGGAATTCCCTGGCTGTCATATAATGACCACAATGCGGAATCCGCTTTCTCATTCACGCACTCTATACGGCTAAGTTTTTCACCCAACAAATGACTGAGTTCGGCCCGCAACTGTTCCATTCCAGATTACCCCCATTAGTGCTACTGCTTTAATAATGAGCGTCGTATGGACAGATGTCACCCGTATCAGATCAAGGGAAGAAAAGAAAAATGAGGAAAATCGTAACGGTACGAGAAAGCCGCCACTGATGAGCAGACGTGAGTATTCATCTTTGCGCTATCATACCGCGCTGTTCATGACCGTCTAAGACGATCATGAACAGGATCATGTTAACGCATTTCAGCGCGCACGCGCTCCAGGTCGTCGGCGGTGTCTACGCCCGTGCCGGGCACCGCTTTGGCGACGGCGACATGAATTTTTTCGCCGTACCACAGCACACGGAGTTGCTCCAGCATTTCAATATGTTCCAGCGGGCTGGGTTGCCAGCTCACGTAACGGCGGATAAATCCCGCGCGATAGCCATAAATGCCCAGGTGACGAAGGCAAGTATCCCCTACCGTTTCCAGACTTTTTGCAAAGCGATCGCGATCCCAGGGAATCGTCGCCCGGGAAAAGTAAAGCGCATAGCCTTCAGCATCCAGCACGACTTTTACCGCATTCGGGTTAAACGCTTCTTCGGCGCTGTGAATCGGCACCGCCAGCGTCGCCATGCCAACCTGGCGCTGCGCCAGATTTTCCGCGACCTGGCGAATAATAACCGCCGGGATCATCGGCTCATCGCCCTGAACGTTCACAATAACGGTATCGTCGCTGAATCCGCACTTCTCTACCACTTCCGCCAACCGTTCGGTGCCGGACTGGTGATCGGCGCGCGTCATGCACACTTCGCCGCCAGCCGCTTCTACCGCACGAGCCACGTCTTCATGATCGGTCGCGACAATAATGCGTTCCGCGCCAGATTCACGCGCCCGCTCCAGGACATGAACAATCATGGGCTTACCATTAATATCCACTAATGGTTTGCCTGGCAGTCGGGTAGATGAAAAACGGGCCGGAATGATGACGACGAAACTCATGATTTACTCTCATCAGATGTCAGGGCGCGAGCTTCATTTTCCAGCAATACAGGAATGCCGTCGCGTAACGGGAAAGCGAGATTATCCAGTTTGCAAATTAATTCTTGCTTTTCCTGGTTATACCAGAGTTTGCCGTTACATACCGGGCAGGCGATGATTTCAAGCAGACGATGATCCATAGTTCCTCCAGATGGACCGGATTGTGAATCCTTCAATATTAACATAATCGGTTATGATGCAGGGTCTATTTCCCAGCCATGACGCATGGCGCTAAACAGGCCTGGCGGACATTGTCCCAGCGTCACGCGCGATGCCCGTTGCCAGGCAGCAAACGCGCTAATCGCCTGCCAGATTCCTTTTTGCAGACTAACGCCAGGACGAATATCGTCCTCCAGATACAGCGAGATAACCTCAAGTACCCCCGTTTTACGGTGCATTTTGGCGTCCATTCGCCCGACTAAACGGCCCTGGTATAATAGCGGCAGCACAAAATAACCGTACTGGCGCTTCGCTGCGGGCGTATAACATTCCAGCCGATAGTTAAATCCGAAGAGCTGCGCTGCCCGCTTGCGATCCCATACCACAGGATCGAAAGGCGACAGCACTGCGCTATGGGTCGCCTTTAAGGCGTTATTTAGCGCCGGTTCAAGCTGCGAAAGAAGATCGGCATGAAGCCACATCCGCCCCAACGTTTCCACCTCGACCGGAATAATCTGCTGCTGTTCCGCCCGGCTCTCCCGCCATCCCTTCAGGTCAGGACGTTTCAGGCGGTAGTAATCCGCCAGCCACTGTTCACGGAAAATCCCCAGACTGCGCGCGCTATTATCCAGCATCAGGCTTTCCGCCTGCGACTGTGACAGTCCATCGCGTTCATCATCCCAGTGCGGCATCACACGGGGCGTTAAATCATAGACACGTTGAAAATTACGCCGCTCAACAACCATGACTTTTCCGGCGGTAAATAAACCCTCAAGGTGGCGTTTATGCGGTTTCCATTCCCACCAGCCGCTGACGCCTTTCCGCGCATGTTCAAAATCGGCAGAACGCACCGGACCGTGCTCCTGAATATGCCGAACCAGCTGTTCTATTTCTTCCGCGTGTTCATGCATCCATGCCGCGCGATATTTCCAGCCCATCTTTTCCGGCGACAGCATACGATGGCGGATAAGTTTAAAGTCGCGGCGTGGTAAGAAACAGGCCTCATGCGCCCAGTATTCCATTAACTCGCCGCGTCGCAGCGCCTCATCCAGCCAGGCCTGCGGGTACGAACCGAGACGGCTAAACAGCACCAGATAGGGGCTACGTGCGACAACATTGATGGTATCAATTTGCAACAACGCCATGCGTGAGATGGCGGCAAGAACATCGCCAGGCATCGCGTTACGGCGCGGCTTTTTCAATAGCCCCTGCGCAGCAAGGTGAAGACAACGGGCCTGGGAAAGAGAAAGGTACGGCAATGACATTCATGACTCCATAAATTCATCACTGCCGCAGCATTGGGGTACGCTAGCGAACCAGCGAGGTGATATGTTCAAGCAGCTTATCAGGCTGCTCACCGGACAAACGCGCATCAACCGGTAAGAACCACCAGTTATCTTCGGCAAAAGCACGGCATTTCACCGCGTCTTTTTCCGTCATTACCAGGGTCTGCCCTTCACCGACCAACGCCTGAACGTCAGCAGGGGCGAGCGTTTGATGATCGGCCAGCGGGACGCACTTTTGCGGATGCGCGCCACAGGCTTCCAGCGTCGCGAAAAAGCGCGGCGGATGACCGATGCCCGCCATCGCCACAATATTGCTCAGTTGCGCCACATCGCAACGCGCTCCCGTACGTAAGTTCACCGCCAGTCCAGGCGCTAGCTGCATGGGGATTTCGCCCGCCCGGGCGACGCCGCCATTCACGATAGCGGCGTCCACGGTTTTCAGGCGACTGGCGCGTTCGCGCATAGGACCGGCAGGAAGCCACCAGCCGTTGCCAAAGCGGCGCACGCCGTCAATCACCACAATTTCAATATCTCGCGCGAGTCGGTAATGCTGCAACCCATCGTCGGTGATAATAATCTGCACATTATGCGCCGCCAGAATCGCTTTCACCGCCGCGGCGCGTTCAGGCGCCACCGCGACAGGCGCGCCGGTCCGTTGATAAATCAATACCGGTTCATCTCCCGCTTCTGCGGTTGTCGTCTCCGGCGTCAGGAGCAGCGGATAAGCGGCAGCTTTCCCGCCGTAGCCGCGGGAAACGACCCCCACGCGCACGCCACGCTGTTGCAGCTTTTCCACCAGCCAAATGACTACGGGTGTTTTACCGTTACCGCCAGCCGTAAGATTCCCTACCACAACCACCGGTACCGGCGCTCGCCAGGCGCGTTTAAAACCAAGCTTATAGCTCAGACGAATCGCCCCGCTCACCAGGCCATACAGCCAGGAGAGCGGCAGCAGTAACCGCCATAGCGGGGATTCACCCGACCAGATACGCGCAATCATTGGCCAAATTGCATCTTATGTAGCTGGGCGTAAACGCCGTGTTGCGCCAGCAGCTCGCTATGAGTGCCGCGCTCAACGATAATACCGTCTTCGACTACAACGATCTCATCCGCCTGTTCGATGGTAGAGAGACGGTGCGCAATCACCAGAGAGGTACGGTTTTTCTGCAGCTCATCCAACGCGGCCTGAATCGCACGTTCAGATTCGGTATCCAGCGCGGACGTAGCTTCATCAAGGATCAAAATCGGGCTGTCGCGCAGTAAGGCGCGGGCAATCGCGATACGCTGGCGTTGACCGCCGGAAAGCAGTACGCCGTTTTCGCCGATGATGGTATCCAGGCCATTATCCATCTTGTTGATAAAGTCCATGGCATAGGCCATGCGCGCCGCCTCTTCAATCTGCTCGCGGCTATATTCTTCCGTCCGGGCATAAGCAATGTTATTGGCGACCGTGTCGTTAAACAGATGCACGTTTTGCGAAACCAGCGCCACCTGATTACGTAGAGAGGCCAGAGTGTATTCGCGTAGATCGTGACCATCCATGAGGATGTGTCCTTCATCAATATCGTAGAAACGGGTGATCAGACTGGCGATAGTTGATTTACCCGATCCGGAACGCCCCACCAGCGCCACGGTTTTCCCGGCAGGAATTTTCAAATTGATGTTACGCAATGCCGGCACTTCACGGCCCGGGTAAGTAAACGTCACATTGCGGAATTCGAGATCGCCGGTCGCGCGGTCAATGACACGTTTACCTTCATCTTTCTCCTGTTCGCTGTCCAGAATCGCAAACAACGTCTGACAAGCCGCCATCCCACGCTGGAACTGCGCGTTAACGTTTGTCAGCGATTTTAATGGACGCATCAGCGCGATCATGGAGGAGAACACCACGGTGATGGTCCCTGCCGTCAGGCTATCCATTACGCTTGGGAAGCTCGCAGCATAGAGGACAAACGCCAGCGCCAGCGAGGCAATGAGCTGAATGATAGGATCGGAAATTGACGAGGCAGAGACCATTTTCATGCCTTGCAGTCGCATCTTATTGCTGACTTTATCAAAGCGTTTAGTTTCGACTTCCTGACCGCCGAAAATCAGTACCTCTTTGTGTCCTTTCAGCATTTGTTCAGCGCTGGTAGTCACTTGTCCCATCGTGTTCTGCATATTTTTACTGATGCTGCGGAACCGCTTTGAGACAACGCGAATCGCAATCGACACAATCGGCGCTAAAACAACCAGGATGATCGACAGCTGCCAGCTGTAATAGAACATCATGATGAACAATCCGATGATCGATGCCCCTTCACGCACCACGGTAATCAGTGCGCCAGATGAAGAAGAGGCAACCTGTTCTGAATCGTAAGTAATACGCGACAGCAGCGTACCGGTAGACTGTTTATCAAAGAAGGCGACGGGCATTCCCATCATATGGCCAAACAGGCGACGGCGCATGGTCATTACCACCTTGCCTGACACCCATGAAATACAGTAGCTGGAGATATAGCTAGTGATGCCTCGTAATATCATCAGCCCAATAACCACCAGCGGCATCCACAGCAACACTGAGCGATCCGTTTTACCGAAACCATCATCCAGTAATGGCTTGAGGAGCGATAGCATGAAGGTATCGCTGGCTGCGTTGAGAATTAACGCTATGCCCGCCACGATCAGACCTGCTTTAAAAGGCGCTATGGTTGGCCACAGTCGGCGGAAGGTCTGCCACGTAGAGAGATCTTTATCGTTATGCATTCAAAAAACCAGCATTTGTTGAAATAGCCGCATATTCTACCCGTTATCCTCGGACACGCCAAACCACTGATGATACCAGCGAGGTAAAATTTGATCCCGTAAGCCTTGTATGCGCCAGCCCTGCGGAGAAAACCGCAGCGAAATTTGCCCCTGGTGGGGTGTATCAAACCACTGATACGCCTGCTGTCGGTAGCGCTGTTTTACCTTGCGGGACGGCAGCCGCCATGCGTTATAGCGCGATGCGGACGCCAGCGCCGCTTCACCATGTACGCGCTGAATAAATGGTAGCGACGACGACGTATTACTACCATGATGCGGCACCTGGATAAACGTCGCCGCAAGATGTCGCCAGTAACGACTTAGCATTTTTTGTTCAGCGCCAGCTTCGATATCGCCCGTGAGCAGGATGCTATGTACACCGTCATCCACTTTGACCACACAGGAGCGGTTATTTCCTCGATCGGCACTTTTGCGTAACGGCCAGTGCGCCTGAAACGTTAGCCCCTGCCATTGCCACTGCTCGCCGCGAAAACAGGGCAAATGTCCCTGCCAGCCTAATGGGCTGCGAATCCACATTGACGGCCAGACCTGCTGTAGCGAACGCAGCCCGCCCCGATGATCCAGATGCTCATGACTCAAAATAACGCCCTCCGGCGTCAGATTATGCCAGCGCAACCAGGGAATAATAACCTGTTGCCCGCTGTCGCCCTCCGGCCATGCCCGACCGGTATCGTAGAGTATTACTTTATCACCCCTGACGATCGCTATCGCCAGCCCCTGACCGACATCCAGCATATGCACCTGCCATCCGCTGGCGTTTATCGGTCGCCAGAGTGGCCAGCTCATCAACAATAACCCGCATAAACAGACCGCCGGCCAGGTACGCCAGACGTTTAATCGCCACGCGATAAGCATTAGCCAGGGCAAAAACGTCAGCCACTGCCAACGGTTATCAATATTCACCCAGCCCTGCGGTAAAGCATTCAACAGGTAAAATAGCGCGGCTAACGCGCGATCGGTCAGGTACCATACCCACTCTTCAAGAAAAAACGGCCCGGTTAAATGCAGAACCATTCCCGCCAGGATGAGTGGAACCGTCACAAATGTGACCCAGGGTACGGCAAAAAGATTCGCCAGCATTGCGGTAACGCTTATGCCATGAAAAAGCGCCACCTGGAGAGGCAAAAGCAGAAGTGTAATGCCTGCCTGTAGGTGAAGCAGGTTAAGCAACCAGCGTAAGCCCCGTGGAAAATTTCCGTTTGGCGCAGGAAACCACTGATACCAGAATAACAGGCCGGCAACCGCAAATGCTGACAGCCAAAGACTTTGTGATATAACCGCCACAGGGTCGGCGAAAATAATCGCGGCCAGACAGCAGCACCAGACTTGCCAGCCGCTCCACTGTCGTCCGCTTAATTTTAATCCTCCCCAGACGCTCAGTGCCGCCACCGTGCGCAGCGCAGGCGGTTGTAAACCGGTAAGCCAGGCATAACATATCGCGCAAAGAATGCCGCCCAGCAATGGCGTCTGCCAACGAATCCATCTGGCCGGCAAAAAGAATTGTCCGCCACGGATTAATCCGGCAGCCAATAACGCGGCAAAAGCGATATGCAGGCCGGAAATCGCCATCAAATGGGCAGTCCCCGTATCGCGCATAACGGCCTTCACCTCCTGCGACACCTCTCCCCGCTCCCCCATTCCCAACGCCAGAATAACCTGTTGCCACGGATAAGGCGCAAGCGTAGCGCGAATCGAAGCAAGATAGCGCCCACGCAAGCTACACTCAGGGTTAATCGCTTTAGCCTGTAGAAAACGCCCGGTCAATGGTTGGTGCTGCGCCAGCGCGTAACGTTGGCTATCAAAACCGCCTTCGTTAAGCTGTCCGTGTACCGCTCTGACCTTCAGCGTCATCGCCCACTGTTGCCCGGCACACACTTCCGTGGGTAAGTACTGGCCATGCAGGACAATCCCTACAGCAGGAAAGAGCGGCTTTCCACGCAAATGGGTGATTCGCCCATAATGAGTGGTCATATGATCGGTGGCAGTAATGACGACTGTCGCCTCCTGCGTCGCGGCGGGCAGGACGTTTCCCGCCCAGATGGCCTGCCTGGCGGCAAATATCCCCCACATGAAAAAGAGCAAGGTTAATGCCGCGTAGCGCGCATAGTGATGGGGTATGAGGCAAAGCAAACATGCCAGACAAAACAGCACCGCGAGAATCCACGTGTCAGGTAATACTGGCAATATCATGAGCGGAAGTATGCCGCATACTACGCATACGCTGACCGTCGTTATCTTCATAGACACCTCCCTGTGCGGGAAAGTGTGCAGGTTCAGGACGCCATTGTCTGGAGGGGATTTTGTACTATACGGCGCGGATTCCAGGTTTTTTACCTGATAAATGTAAGACGCAGCAAAAAATGCGAAACGTTTTCCAGTTTTCGGTCGAATAGCGTTTGCGCCTGACGGCGTATAAATGAAAAAAGCACCCTGACGGTGCTTTTTTCGGGTTCAAGTTTTGCGTTAAAACTTAACCGTAAATATTGGCGCGATCGCGCAGTTCTTTACCCGGTTTAAAGTGAGGAACGTATTTTCCTTCCAGTTCCACTTTATCGCCGGTCTTGGGGTTACGTCCGGTACGAGGCGCGCGGTAATGCAAAGAAAAACTGCCGAAACCGCGGATTTCAATACGCTCGCCCTGCGCAAGAGTCGAGGCCATATGCTCCAGCATCTCTTTTACCGCGTCTTCAACCGCCTTAGCGGGAATGTGAGATTGCTGGGTTGCAAGTCTTTCAATCAATTCTGACTTGGTCATGATTCCTCCGGTTCCTTAAAGGCAAATTGGCTGCAGCCGTGAGATTGATTAAGGGCGGCCGTAGCCGCCCTTAGTGCTTGATTACAGGCCGAAACCTGCAATCTGTCAAGTAATCTCGTTATACTTCGGACTAAAAGGCCCGAAGTTTCAGAGGATTACTCGCCTTTAGCTGCTTTGAATGCTTCAGCCATTGCGTTGTTAGAGAAGTTTGCATCTTCCTGTTTGTTAACAGTTGCGATGGCATCTTTCTCGTCAGCTTCGTCTTTCGCACGAACAGACAGGCTGATTGCGCGGTTTTTACGATCAACGCCGGTGAATTTAGCTTCAACGTCGTCGCCAACGCTCAGAACCAGAGTCGCATCTTCAACGCGGTCGCGGGATGCTTCAGAAGCACGCAGGTAACCTTCAACGCCGTCAGCCAGTTCTACGGTTGCGCCTTTCGCGTCAACTGCAGTGACTTTACCGGTTACGATAGCGCCTTTCTTGTTCAGAGCAACCCAGTTGTTGAACGGATCTTCTGCGAGCTGTTTAACGCCCAGGGAGATACGTTCACGTTCTGCGTCAACCTGCAGAACAACTGCAGCGATTTCGTCGCCTTTTTTGTATTCACGAACTGCTTCTTCGCCTGCAACGTTCCAGGAGATGTCAGACAGGTGAACCAGGCCGTCGATGCCGCCGTCCAGGCCGATGAAGATACCGAAGTCAGTGATAGACTTGATTTTACCTTCAACGCGGTCGCCCTTGTTGTGGGTTTCTGCGAACTGCTGCCACGGGTTAGATTTGCACTGCTTCAGACCCAGGGAGATACGACGACGTTCTTCGTCGATATCCAGAACCATCACTTCCACTACGTCGCCAACGTTAACCACTTTGGACGGGTGGATGTTTTTGTTGGTCCAGTCCATTTCGGAAACGTGAACCAGGCCTTCAACGCCTTCTTCGATTTCAACGAAGCAGCCGTAGTCGGTCAGGTTGGTCACGCGACCGGTCAGTTTGGTACCTTCCGGATAACGTTTAGCGATAGCAACCCACGGATCTTCGCCCAGCTGTTTCAGGCCCAGGGATACACGGGTACGCTCGCGGTCGAATTTCAGCACTTTCACGTTGATTTCGTCGCCAACGTTCACGATTTCGCTCGGATGCTTAACGCGTTTCCAGGCCATATCAGTGATGTGCAGCAGGCCGTCAACGCCGCCCAGATCAACGAATGCACCGTAGTCAGTGAGGTTCTTAACGATACCTTTAACTTCCATGCCTTCCTGCAGGTTTTCCAGCAGCTGATCGCGTTCTGCGCTGTTTTCGGATTCGATAACGGCACGACGAGAAACCACAACGTTGTTACGTTTCTGGTCCAGCTTGATTACTTTGAATTCAAGCTCTTTGCCTTCCAGGTGCAGAGTGTCACGCACCGGACGAACGTCTACCAGAGAACCTGGCAGGAACGCGCGAATACCGTTCAGCTCAACAGTGAAGCCACCCTTAACTTTGCCGTTGATAACACCGGTAACAGTTTCAGCATCTTCGTAAGCTTTTTCCAGCGTGATCCATGCTTCGTGACGTTTAGCTTTCTCACGAGAGAGCAGAGTTTCACCGAAGCCGTCTTCTACTGCATCCAGAGCAACGTCAACTTCGTCACCAACCTGGATTTCCAGTTCGCCCTGGGCGTTTTTGAACTGCTCAGCCGGAATGGCAGACTCAGATTTCAGACCGGCGTCAACCAGTACTACGTCTTTGTCGATAGCAACAACAACACCACGAACGATGGAACCCGGGCGGGTTTCGATTTCTTTTAAGGATTCTTCAAAGAGTTGAGCAAAAGATTCAGTCATGTTTAATCTTCAGGTTTCATATTTAACGTCCACCTGGCTCCGTGCCGGATGGGGTTGTTTAACATACCCGCTGTCAATCCTTTGCAACGGGGGTACTACAAATTCGGTCGCATTTAAGCGAGAGCCAATTTTTGGCGCGCATATTGTAACGCTTTTTCAATCACTTGCTCAATGCTTAATCGGGTAGAATCCAAAACTAATGCATCAGCAGCAGGAACTAACGGCGCTACAGCGCGATTACGATCGCGATCGTCGCGTTCCTTGATCTCGGCCAAAAGGCGTTCAAAGTTAACACTAAAGCCATTCTCCTGCAACTGTAGCATACGTCGATGCGCACGTTCCTCCGAGGAGGCGTCAAGGAAAATTTTTACCGGCGCATCCGGGAAGACCACGGTCCCCATATCGCGTCCATCGGCGATTAAACCAGGCGCTTCGCGGAATGCACGTTGGCGGCGAAGAAGCGCTTCACGCACGCGTGGGAATGCCGCCACCTGGGATGCCGCGTTCGCGACTTCCTGCGTACGGATTTCGCCGCTAACGTCCTCGCCTTCCAGGATAACTTCCAGGTTGCCGTCCGTTGAGACGAAACGCACGTCCAGATGGGACGCCAGCGGCACCAGCGCATCTTCAGAGGCGAGATCGACATGGTGGTGCAATGCCGCCAGCGCCAGTACGCGGTATATCGCGCCGGAATCCAGCAGATGCCATTGCAATGCTTCCGCCATTGCTTTGCACAAGGTGCCTTTACCTGCACCGCTTGGGCCATCAATGGTTATTACCGGGGCAATTGCCGTCATCTTTATCTCCTTAAACAGGCGTACCGTTAACGTAAACGCCGCGCATTATACGCGCCAACGCTCGCGACCGTTAACGTTGCGTGCAAAAACCAGTTTTGTCTGTAATCAGATGCGGAATAATTGCGCAATTATAGCGGGCCGGCGAGAAACCAGCCCGAAAGATGACAATGATTTACTTTTTATCTTCGGCAATTCTGTCGCGCATATGCTGCGCGCGATCGGCTGAGGCCGGGTGGGAGTCCATCAATGATTTTGCATGACCTGCGTCCATTGTGGCGAATTTATCGAATGCCGTGACTAAGCCCTGGGTGTTAATCCCGCGTTTTTTCAGCAGATCGTAAGAGAAGTCATCCGCATCCGACTCCTGACTGCGAGAAAACGCCGAATTGATTACGCCTTCCGCCAGATCGCCCAATTGAGACTGGGAAAGCTGCGCTGCGACGCCGCTGGTGGCGGAAATCGCATCGCGAGCCGCCAGCGTGGCATAGGCGGTCTGCATTGCCTTGCGGGAGTGCCCTAAAGAGACATGGCCCAATTCATGGCCCAGTACGCCTTCAATTTCATTATCGGTCATCAGATCCATCAGGCCGGAGTATACGCGAACGCAACCGTTCGCCATCGCCCATGCGTTGATATCGCTGGTCATATAGACTTTATAGCTAACCGGCGTACCGTCAATGTTGTTACCCAGCGCTTTAGCGATTTTGCTCAGACGTTTGGTGTATTTGCTTTTCGAACCTGCCAGTTGATTCTCGCTGTCCATTTGTTTACAGGCATTATTAGATAATGCCTTAACATCCGCATCGGACAGTGTGGCGGCTTTGTAGGCTGACATGCCGGAACTGGCGATTAAATTGCCATTCACGCCATTTTTACATCCTGCCAGTAGCGTAGCGGAAATCGCCACCGCCAGTAATAATGATTTATTTTTCATACTAATCTTCCGTTGATAACTATTATAAAAAACACATAAATCAATGTGTTAAATCATCAACAAATTAGCATTAGTCATAATTGTAAAAATAGTGCGAATGCGGACCTTGATGCGCCAGCCTGTCGACTGGCGCAACAGAAGGATTAGGCAGGCGTACTCATCCGCGCCAGTTGTTCGAAATAATCAGGGAACGTTTTTGCGGTACATTTCGGGTCCAGGATCGTGACTGGCGTATCGGACAGTGCGACCAGTGAGAAGCACATCGCCATACGGTGGTCGTTGTACGTGCCAATATCCGCGTGATGGAGCTTCGCCGGCGGCGTGATACGAATATAGTCGTGCCCTTCTTCGACTTCAGCGCCCACTTTACGTAGCTCGGTCGCCATCGCGAACAGGCGATCGGTTTCTTTCACTCGCCAGTTATAAATATTGCGCAACGTCGTGGTTCCTTTCGCAAACAGCGCCGTGGTGGCAATCGTCATCGCCGCATCCGGAATATGGTTCATATCCATATCTATGGCGTGCAATTCGCCGCGCGTGCAGGCAATAAAATCATCGCCCCAGGTAATGGTCGCGCCCATTTTCTCCAGCACATCGGCAAAACGAATATCGCCCTGCATACTTTTGCGGCCAATTCCGGTCACTTTTACCGTGCCGCCTTTTATCGCCCCGGCGGCGAGAAAATAGGACGCTGACGAGGCATCGCCCTCGACCAGATAGCGACCCGGAGAGTGATACTGTTGACCGCCCTTCACGACAAATTGTTGGTAGTGATGGTTCGTTATCTCCACGCCAAAGGTTTTCATTAAATTTAGCGTGATATCGATGTAAGGCTTTGATACCAGTTCGCCTTTAACGCGAATAGTTGTGTCTTCAGGCGCCAGCGGCGCAGTCATCAGCAGAGCGGTCAGGAACTGGCTGGAAACGCTACCATCAACCTCAATGTCGCCGCCGGTAAAACCGCCGCGCAGACGCAGGGGCGGATAGTTTTCCTGCTCCAGGTAATCAATATTCGCCCCACCCTGGCGCAGCGAATCAACCAGATGGCCTATCGGACGCTCTTTCATACGCGGTTCGCCGGTTAACACTATCTCATTTTGCCCCAGACATAGCGCTGCCGCTAACGGACGCATCGCGGTTCCGGCATTACCGAGAAACAGTTCCAGAGCGCCTGGCGCGCGTAATGGGCCGCCATTACCCGTGATATCACAGCGGGTGCGATCGGCAGAAAGGGTGTAATTGATCCCCAACGCGCTCAGGGCATTGAGCATATGGCGGACGTCATCGCTATCCAGCAGATTCGTCAGAACGGTTTTACCACAAGCTAAAGCCGCCAGGAGCAAAGCACGGTTTGAAACACTTTTGGAGCCAGGTAAATTAATGGCGCCATCGACCCGCGCGATGGGTTGTAACGTCAGGGATTCCATGAAACTCAACTCTCAAAAAACAGAAATAAAAACCCCACAGACTGGCCGTGGGGATGAAAAAAGAAATGTATTAGCCGTGGCGACGCTCAAAATCGATCATGAAATCGGTCAGCGCTTTCACCCCTTCAATCGGCATGGCGTTATAGATAGAGGCGCGCATACCGCCAACAACACGGTGCCCTTTTAAGGCGTGCAGACCGGCGGCGAAAGACTCTTCCAGAAAGACCTTGTCCAGCGCATTGTCCGCTAACTGGAACGGAACGTTCATCCGCGAACGGTTGGCCTGTGCGACATCGTTACGGTAGAAATCGCTGTTATCAATCACACCGTACAGCAACTCCGCTTTTTGCTGATTGATTTTGTGCATCGCCGCCACGCCGCCCTGCGCTTTCAACCATTTGAACACCAGACCGGAAAGATACCAGGCGAAAGTCGGCGGCGTATTAAACATCGAGTCGTTATCATTCAGGACGGTGTAGTCGAGGATGGACGGGCAGCTCTCATGCGCCTTGCCTAACAGATCCTCCCGGACGATAACCAGCGTCAGTCCTGCCGGACCGATATTCTTCTGCGCGCCAGCATAAATTACGCCATAGCGAGAGATATCCAGCGGCGCAGACAGGATGGTAGAAGAAAAGTCCGCCGTGACGACCACCTCCGGGCCAAAATCCGGCGTTTCATCGATGGCGATGCCGTCAATGGTCTCATTCGGGCAATAGTGTAAATAAGCGGCGTTATCGGAAAGCTGCCACTCGCGCATCGGTTTTACGGCACGTTTGCCGTCAACGGTGATTTTGGCGTCGATAATCTGCGGCACACAATATTTTTTGGCTTCTTTGATGGCGCTCGCCGCCCAGTAACCAGCATCGACATAATCCGCCGTGGTTTTATCGCCCAGCAGATTGAGCGGCACGCCAGCAAACTGCCCGCGACCGCCGCCGTGACAAAATAAAACTTTATAGTTGGAGGGGATATTAAGGAGATCGCGAAAATCCTGCTCCGCCTCTTCAGCGACCTGGATAAACTCTTTGCCTCGATGGCTAATTTCCATTACCGACGTACCAAGACCGTGCCAGTCACGCAGTTCCTGTTGCGCCAGTTTAAGTACTTCCGCCGGTAGCATCGCCGGACCTGAACTAAAATTAAAGACCTGAGCCATTTCCCCTCACCACGCTGCATTGTTTCCTGCCTGACAGACATCAGGCAAACGTTATTCATGTGAATATCGGTTTTATCATTCAGTGACACGCGCCGCAATGGGTAAAACAATGCGAGGAGAAAATGCGGCATGCGTCACACAACAGAATCTTCCGGATTAACCGTATAAATCCGATATTTTCGCTGTTAAACAACGCGTTTAGCCCGGCTTGCCTTCGTCCATTCTGGATTTGCGCAGCGCGGACATAATTGCTTTTCCCCGACGTTCATGCGTATCACTTCACTGCAACGTACGCAGGCATAGTCGCCAGCCTCCGGTGCCACGATAAAGCGTGGCGTACAGTGCTCAGGAAGAATGCTTAACCCCGGCTTAACGTCTTTATTTTCAAAGAAATAGACGCTGATTTGTCCGTTTGTCTCCAGGATGGCCAGTCTGACTTGCCCCAGTTGCTCAACGCCATTCAAGCGAAGCTCCATAAAAAACTCAAACTCCGTCATGTTCGAGCGCTGCAGTTTTTCCCACGCCAGTTCGCCGTCTTCAACAATGACCACCGACTTGCCTTCCAGCAGATCTTCCAACTTTTCACTATGCGCCATCAGCCACATGACCAGGCGATAGAGCAGCGCCAGGGTGATGAATACCACCAGAACAGGGAGCATCGGAACGTCATCATAAAACGCGACGTCGCCTGCCGCCGACCCCAATGTCAAAATGATCAGCACTTCAAAAAGCGACATTTGCCGTACGCCGCGTCGTCCTGTCACCTTTAAGAAAAGAAACACCAGAACAAAGGTGTAAAAGCTACGTAGCGCCACTTCCCCCAAAAACGCTACCGGCACGTTATCCAGCGCCATTCGTTGCAAATCAAATGCTTTCATTTTTTATGCTCTTCCTGTGAATTCCAGTGTAAAAGCATAGCCAATACTTTTATTTCCGCCGATGTCCCGGCGAGATAGCGCCCGTCACATAAAACCCGTATCATTGCGCGCTTTCCGTACGACAAAAGTGATTTTCATGACGCAAACATTTATTCCCGGCAAAGACGCCGCGCTGGAAGACTCCATCGCCCGCTTCCAGCAAAAGTTACTCGACCTCGGCTTTCACATCGAAGAGGCCTCCTGGCTGAACCCGGTGCCAAACGTCTGGTCAGTGCATATTCGCGATAAAGAGTGCGCGTTATGCTTTACCAACGGAAAAGGCGCGACCAAAAAAGCGGCGCTGGCCTCAGCGCTGGGCGAATACTTCGAGCGTCTGTCAACCAACTACTTTTTTGCTGATTTCTGGCTTGGCGAAACGGTCGCCAATGGGCCATTCGTGCATTATCCGAACGAAAAGTGGTTCCCGCTGACTGAAAATGACGACATACCGGAAGGCTTGCTTGATGCCCGTCTGCGCGCGTTTTACGATCCGGAAAATGAACTCACCGGAAGCCAGTTAATTGATCTTCAGTCCGGCAATGAAGCACGCGGGGTCTGCGGCCTGCCATTTACCCGTCAGTCCGATAACCAGACCGTGTATATTCCGATGAATATCATCGGCAACCTGTACGTCTCTAACGGAATGTCCGCCGGCAATACGCGTAATGAAGCCCGCGTTCAGGGACTGTCGGAAGTCTTCGAGCGTTATGTGAAAAATCGCATCATTGCGGAAAGTATCAGTCTGCCGGAGATTCCCGCAGAGGTGATGGCGCGTTATCCGGCGGTAATGGAGTCAATCGCCACGCTGGAAGCCGAGGGTTTCCCGATTTTCGCCTATGACGGCTCGCTGGGCGGTAAGTATCCGGTTATCTGCGTCGTGCTGTTCAACCCGGCTAACGGTACCTGCTTTGCTTCTTTTGGCGCGCATCCTGACTTTGGCGTTGCGCTGGAACGTACAGTGACCGAGCTACTCCAGGGACGCGGACTGAAAGATCTTGATGTCTTCACCCCACCAACGTTCGATGATGAAGAAGTCGCGGAGCACACTAATCTGGAGACCCACTTCATCGACTCCAGCGGCCTGATTTCCTGGGATCTGTTCAAACAGGACGCCGATTACCCGTTCACGGACTGGAGTTTTTCCGGCACTACCGAAGAAGAATTCGCCACGCTGATGGCCATCTTTGCTGCTGAAGATAAAGAAGTTTACATTGCCGATTACGAGCATCTCGGCGTATACGCCTGTCGTATTATCGTACCGGGAATGTCTGATATTTATCCTGCCGAAGATCTGTGGCTGGCCAACAACAATATGGGTAGCCATCTTCGTGAGACCCTGCTTTCGCTGCCCGGTAGCGCCTGGAATAAAGAAGACTATCTCAATCTGATTGAACAATTGGATGAAGAAGGTTTTGACGATTTCACCCGCGTGCGTGAACTGTTGGGTCTGGCGACCGGAGCGGACAATGGTTGGTATACACTGCGCGTTGGCGAATTAAAAGCAATGCTAGCATTAGCGGGCGGCGATTTGGAGCAGGCGCTAATCTGGACAGAATGGACGATGGAGTTCAATTCGTCGGTCTTTAGTCCGGCACGCGCAAACTATTACCGTTGCCTGCAAACGCTGCTGCTCCTGTCGCAAGAAGATGCGCGTCAGCCACTGCAATATCTCAATGCTTTTATAAAAATGTATGGCGCAGAGGCTGTAGAAGCCGCCAGCGCCGCGCTTAGCGGTGAAGCGGCTTTTTATGGACTACCGGCTGTCGACCACGATCTACAAGCGTTCCCGGCGCATCAGTCCTTGTTAAAAGCGTATGATAAATTACAGCGCGCGAAAGCGGCATACTGGTCAAAATAAGGCCATATGAGTGACTTAGGGTAGGTTTACCCTCTCGGCTGCGTTATATTACGGGGCGCCTTTGCGGCCCCGTTTTATTTATTTTCACTAAACGGCGAAAAATGTAATAACAAGGTTAAATATTGGTTGTTGATATTAAATTAATTGACATAGTGATGTTACTTTATTTGTTGATTACTCCATATTAATTAACCGTGCAGCAGGAGGAGTCAGGAAAAAATTCAACTCTATTTATAATTTTTAAAATTTATTTTTATTAGGATAATCAAAAAGTTACACCGTAATTGCATAAAAGCCATGCGACTTACGGGCCTATAAGCCAGGCGAGATATGATCTATATCAAATTCTCATCTATAATGCTTTGTTAGTATCTCGTCGCCGACTTAATAAAGAGAGAGTTAGTGTGAAAGCTGACAACCCTTTTGACCTTTTACTCCCTGCAGCAATGGCCAAAGTGGCTGAAGAAGCAGGCGTCTATAAAGCAACGAAACATCCGCTTAAGACTTTCTATCTGGCGATTACCGCCGGCGTATTCATTTCAATTGCCTTTGTTTTTTATATTACTGCGACAACCGGTACTGGCGCGATGCCTTATGGTATGGCGAAACTTATCGGGGGTATCTGTTTCTCTTTGGGACTGATTCTCTGTGTTATTTGCGGCGCTGATCTTTTCACCTCTACTGTTCTGATCGTTGTAGCTAAAGCTAGCGGTCGCATCACCTGGGGGCAACTGGCTAAAAACTGGTTAAACGTCTATTTTGGTAACCTGATTGGCGCTCTGCTTTTCGTGTTACTGATGTGGCTTTCCGGCGAGTATATGACTGCCAACGGTCAATGGGGACTTAACGTCCTGCAAACCGCCGACCACAAAATGCACCACACTTTTATTGAAGCTGTCTGCCTCGGTATTCTGGCGAACCTGATGGTTTGTCTGGCCGTGTGGATGAGCTACTCAGGTCGTAGCCTGATGGACAAAGCGTTCATCATGGTACTGCCCGTCGCCATGTTTGTCGCCAGCGGTTTTGAGCACAGTATCGCAAACATGTTTATGATTCCTATGGGTATTGTAATACGCGATTTCGCTACACCGGAGTTTTGGACCGCGGTTGGTTCGTCTCCGGAAAGTTTTTCTCACCTGACCGTGATGAGCTTCATCACTGATAACCTGATTCCGGTCACGATCGGTAATATTATCGGCGGCGGTTTGTTGGTCGGGTTGACATACTGGGTCATTTACCTGCGTGGTAACGAGCATCATTAATCTGTTGATGCCCATTACACGCAGTAAATAAAAAATCCACTTAAGAAGGTAGGTGTTACATGTCCGAGCTTAATGAAAAGTTAGCCACAGCCTGGGAAGGTTTTACCAAAGGTGACTGGCAGAATGAAGTAAACGTCCGTGACTTCATTCAGAAAAACTACACTCCGTATGAGGGTGACGAGTCCTTCCTGGCTGGCGCTACTGACGCGACCACCAAGCTGTGGGACAGCGTAATGGAAGGCGTTAAACAGGAAAACCGCACTCACGCGCCTGTTGACTTTGACACCTCCGTTGCTTCCACCATCACTTCTCACGACGCTGGCTACATCAACAAAGCGCTTGAGAAAATTGTTGGTCTGCAGACTGAAGCTCCGCTGAAGCGTGCGATTATCCCGTTCGGCGGCATCAAAATGGTTGAAGGTTCCTGCAAAGCGTACAATCGCGAGCTGGACCCAATGATCAAAAAAATCTTCACCGAATACCGTAAGACCCACAACCAGGGCGTATTCGACGTTTATACTCCGGACATCCTGCGTTGCCGTAAATCCGGCGTGCTGACCGGTCTGCCGGATGCGTATGGCCGTGGTCGTATCATCGGTGACTACCGTCGCGTAGCGCTGTACGGTATCGACTACCTGATGAAAGACAAATTCGCGCAGTTTACGTCTCTGCAATCCGATCTGGAAAACGGCGTAAATCTGGAAGCGACTATCCGTCTGCGTGAAGAAATCGCTGAACAGCACCGCGCTCTGGGTCAGATCAAAGAAATGGCGGCTAAATACGGCTGCGATATCTCTGGTCCGGCGACTAACGCTCAGGAAGCAATCCAGTGGACTTACTTCGGTTACCTGGCTGCGGTTAAATCTCAGAACGGCGCAGCAATGTCCTTCGGTCGTGTATCCACCTTCCTGGATGCGTACATCGAACGTGACCTGAAAGCAGGCAAAATCACCGAGCAAGACGCACAGGAAATGATTGACCACCTGGTCATGAAACTGCGTATGGTTCGCTTCCTGCGTACTCCTGAATATGATGAACTGTTCTCCGGCGACCCGATTTGGGCAACCGAATCTATCGGTGGTATGGGCGTTGATGGCCGTACTCTGGTTACCAAAAACAGCTTCCGCTTCCTGAACACTCTGTACACCATGGGGCCGTCTCCGGAGCCGAACATCACCGTTCTGTGGTCTGAAAAACTGCCGCTGAACTTCAAGAAATTCGCCGCTAAAGTCTCCATCGACACCTCTTCTCTGCAGTACGAGAACGATGACCTGATGCGTCCGGACTTCAACAACGATGACTACGCTATCGCATGCTGCGTAAGCCCGATGATCGTTGGTAAACAAATGCAGTTCTTCGGTGCGCGTGCAAACCTGGCGAAAACCATGCTGTACGCAATCAACGGCGGCGTTGATGAAAAACTGAAAATGCAGGTTGGTCCGAAATCCGAACCGATCAAAGGCGATGTTCTGAACTTCGACGAAGTGATGGATCGCATGGATCACTTCATGGACTGGCTGGCTAAACAGTATGTCACCGCGCTGAACGTTATCCACTACATGCACGACAAGTACAGCTACGAAGCCTCTCTGATGGCGTTGCACGACCGTGACGTTATCCGCACCATGGCGTGTGGTATCGCAGGTCTGTCCGTTGCGGCTGACTCCCTGTCTGCCATCAAATATGCGAAAGTTAAACCGATTCGTGACGAAGATGGTCTGGCTATCGACTTCGAAATCGAAGGCGAATACCCGCAGTTTGGTAACAACGACGCTCGTGTAGATGACATGGCGGTTGACCTGGTAGAACGTTTCATGAAGAAAATTCAGAAACTGACCACCTACCGTGGCGCTATCCCGACGCAGTCTGTTCTGACCATCACTTCTAACGTTGTGTATGGTAAGAAAACCGGTAACACCCCGGATGGTCGTCGCGCTGGCGCGCCGTTCGGACCAGGTGCTAACCCGATGCACGGTCGTGACCAGAAAGGCGCTGTCGCTTCTCTGACCTCCGTTGCTAAACTGCCGTTTGCTTACGCGAAAGATGGTATTTCTTATACCTTCTCTATCGTTCCGAACGCACTGGGTAAAGACGACGAAGTTCGTAAGACTAACCTGGCAGGTCTGATGGATGGTTACTTCCACCACGAAGCGTCCATCGAAGGCGGTCAGCACCTGAACGTCAACGTCATGAACCGTGAAATGCTGCTGGACGCGATGGAACATCCGGAAAAATATCCGCAGCTGACCATCCGTGTATCTGGTTACGCAGTACGTTTTAACTCCCTGACGAAAGAACAGCAGCAGGACGTTATTACTCGTACCTTCACGCAGACCATGTAATGGGTTTGACTGAAATTACGCCATAAAAAGCGTACAAAAAAAGGCTCCATGTCAGTGGAGCCTTTTTAATTTTTATAAAAGCATATTGCGACAACAAGAACCTTCACTTATAAATAAAGTGTTATTATGTGATCTATATATTCTTCTCAGAATAGAATCAATTTCTCTTTTATTATTTTGATACTCCTCATAATCCTTATTTAATACATCAGAAAACAGCATGGTGTTAGCTTCTTTAAAATCACATGACAATGACGGTATATATCCATGTAGCAGATAGATAAGTGTTGGATGAACCATATCAAACAGGACTTCTTCCTCTAATTCCCAGTAACCTATTTTACAAAATTGGGTATGAATACCAAAAGACCCCATTTGAAGACAGCGTAGTTTATCCATCTCATCCTCAGTAAGCGTACCATTCCATTCAACACATGCCCTTTTTCGATCTTCTCCAGATCGCATAAGCTTATAAACTTCATCCTTAATGTCATCATCCTCATTAACTTTCTGCCTAAGGTCAAAAGCAAAGTTTTCTAATAATTCTGGATAGCAAGCAATTTTTTCTCCATACTTAATACATACTTTAAAAAACAACTCTTCTTCATCTTCTTCCATCACTTTAAAAATACAGTTTTCTGAAATGTTGAGGATACGATGCAAATTACATTTATCAATAACCCTGCCATCAATCTCAAATAAAACTTGTGTCTGACTCACATCAAAACGCATAACAAAGCGGTCTTGTTGAGATGGATTAGCATATTGTTTTAATTGTGCAAAGGCATATATCTTCTCCATGCCGATTGTATCAACATTAAGTTCAGCTTGATTTTCACGTTCACATCCATGGATGAGTGTGTATAATACCTCCAGCACCTCTCTTTTTTTATGTGTTCTGAAGTAGTCCTTAAATCTATCCCATAACCCCATGTATAGCGCTTCTTCTTTATCAGGACTCATCAAACGGGCTAGCCGTGAAGCATTAACTTCATAGTTATGACGATTACCAAAACTTAACGCAACTGGCATAATAACTCCCTTGATTATTTACCGCGAAAGCAAAATAATTTAATCCGTTGCTCTCATTTTTTGATTAAAACCACACTCTATTTAAGAGATTGAATCAGTCCGGGTTTAGAAATGACATCAGATTTACACCTGATAACACGTTGAATGCGACGCCAGGCGCTGTACAGCGCATAACGTTCTTTGGACACATCTGAATTATGTTGAGAATTATTTTCGTTCTGACTACAAAAAAACGGCGCCAACCATTTGAAAAAAGAGGCGGATCATAAACAGCAAAACCAGGACGCTATGGATGATACACTTACAGTATGTATTGCGGCTCGGGCGTTAAACAGAGGTACCGGGCTGATGAATGAGCCACAATTTCTGGCGGTGCGAGTTATGCAGCATAGATTTGCCGTATATTTTATACTGAATAGAGGTAAAATAGCTCCATTGCAGCACATTCTGGAACAGCCACACATTCTGTAGTCCAAAATTTACGCTCGCAGTACCGCTTTTTTACAGGATGCAACCCCCTTACCAGGGTGCTCAACATGCCCGGAATGTGTCCATAAACCCCATGTTATTTAGAGCTAGCCGAAGCGATATGAGTAACTTAACCGATTGTATTACAAATGAAAGTGTTGCAGTAACTGCTGATAAAAAGCCGGTTATTGGTCGCATTCACTCCTTTGAATCCTGTGGCACCGTTGATGGCCCAGGCATCCGCTTTATTACCTTTTTCCAGGGCTGCCTGATGCGCTGCCTGTATTGCCATAACCGCGACACATGGGATACGCATGGCGGTAAAGAAATCACCGTTGAAGACTTAATGAAAGAGGTGGTGACCTATCGGCATTTTATGAATGCTTCTGGCGGCGGCGTGACGGCATCCGGCGGCGAGGCCATTTTGCAGGCAGAATTTGTACGCGACTGGTTTCGCGCCTGTAAAAAAGAAGGTATCCACACCTGTCTCGACACCAACGGCTTTGTGCGCCGTTATGACCCGGTGATTGATGAACTGCTGGACGTTACCGATCTGGTGATGCTCGATCTCAAGCAGATGAATGATGAGATCCACCAGAATCTGGTCGGTGTCTCTAATCACCGGACGCTGGAATTCGCGCAGTATTTATCAAAGAAAAATGTGAAGGTCTGGATCCGTTACGTTGTCGTTCCCGGCTGGTCTGACGACGATGATTCCGCGCATCGCCTGGGTGAGTTTACCCGCGATATGGGTAATGTCGAAAAAATCGAACTGCTGCCCTATCATGAGCTGGGCAAACATAAATGGGTGGCAATGGGCGAAGAATATAAACTGGATGGCGTGAAGCCGCCTAAAAAAGAGACCATGGAGCGTGTAAAGGGTATTCTTGAGCAGTATGGTCATAAAGTGATGTATTAATCGCCTGCTATCTTATCCGCTTTTAAACGGCTACCCATGACGGTAGCCGTTTTGCTGTATGGGTAACGCTCTTACCGCTAAAATACCCGACTCCGCCGTCAGACAGGCCTGGTTAACAATATTGCGCTTACCAGGTATTACGCTTATCTGCTGCTGGGTTGAAGGTCTGACAACTATTGCTGACCCGGTGCCTGTTAATACCGTTGTCTCGCCTGGAACCCAGGCACCTGTGACCTTAAAAGGCGCTCGCCTGACAGGAGCGCCGTGGAAAAGAGCGTCGTTATGTGTTTCTACGCGCCAGCAGTGGGAAAATTAATCCCAACCCGACCAGGACAAAAGGCGTCACGATGTTCAACGTCAGCTGGAATGTCCACTCCGGTGTGAACGCCTCCATTTTGGGGAAAATACCGGTAAGGCAGGCAAACGCGGTGAAGGCAAAACACCATATTCCCACAGTTAACGCCAACGCCCGGTTGCGAATAAACACATATTCGGGTTTGTACTTTTGCGCCAGTCGAATGACAGCAATAAAGGCGACAAATACCCACAGATAGCGCAGCGGCATAACAACTGAGTTGAGATTAAGCAGCCATTTGTACAGGTTGTTCATATCGCCGATGCCAAGCGTTGGCAACATAATCAAGATAGCGACCAACACCAATGTCAGCAAATAACCGTTAACTGGCGTACCTGAAGCGTTAGTACGACATAAGCGCTGCGGGATATATTTACTGTCTGCATCACCCAGCAATACTTTTAGTGGCGCATCAATAGAAAACACCAGCGCGGCGATTTGCCCCAGAGTATTGGCAATGGCATAAATCACCATTAATGAATTACCCATATGGTAATACTCACCCAATTTCTGGAATGCATAATATTGCCCATTGGTCATTAAATCGTCAGGTATATGCCGGGAATCAAACATCATTCCCATCGCCAACGAACCGAGGATAGCGCAGACCGCAACCATGACGGCTAAAAAGAGCATCCCCTTCGGAAATTCTTTTCCTGGATTCCGCGTCTGGTTAACGTAAGGCGAGATCTTCTCTGCCCCACCAACCGCAAAGACCAACATAGAGATGGTGGTGATATAGGTAAAATCGATATGAGGAATAAATGACTGCCAGGTGATGTTAGTGGTCGCAATTTCAACGTTTGTAATTGCTGGCGCGGTCACTGCCATCACAACATATAAAATTGACATGATAAACATGGCAATCCCGGCCACAGACCCAACAACCTTTAGCGATTTCATCCCCCGGGAAGCAACCCACATAAAGAAAACAAACAATGTCAGCGTCAGCCCCTGCAAGGCAACAACGGTATATTCTTTTATCAACGAGCCGTCGCCTTTTAAAGCCCATCCCAATGCAATGAGTATTGCCTGCGGCTTTTGCGCCAGGTAGGGAATATGCACGACCCAATAAGTCCATGCCGCAAGGTAAGCCAACCCCGGCCCCATCGTATGCTTAATCCAGGTACTGACGCCCCCTTTTCCCTCTTTGAAGGTTGAGCCCAGTTGCCCCACGATTAAGGCATAAGGAATAAAATAGAGCGCAAAAATAAACACCCAGGAGAAGACAACCACTAGCCCCTGGTTAGCATAGTTATTGACAACATTGCCGAATCCCCAAACGGTAATAAACGACATCAGGGCGATGTTGTACCATCGCAACTGTTTTTCCTGCACATTCGGCATAACGCGATCCTTCGTGAACACAATGCTATTACTATAAATGAAGCGGGGAATTATGCGCGGTAAAGACGAAGAGAGAAAATAGAGGAGCGCAAAATTATAACCTTCGGCACATTTTATTTTTCAGTAAAGCAAGAAAATTATGCAGATCAATTATTTTACGTAAAACATAAACAAAGAGTATGCAAGACTCACGTCCTGCATACGATTCAGAGAACAGTCAGATGTGGGCGACAGGATTGGGCGTCTGGCCGGCGTTACGTAACAGCATCAGCAGATAAATAAACGATACGCTGGCGATCATAATAAACAGCAGATTATCTGAATAATTCTGCATTAACATCGCAGCAAAAGACGGCCCCAACAGGCTCCCTACTGTATAACTTAACAACAGTGCCTGGTTCATTGCCACAAGCTGGTGGTGTTCGACTTTTTCACAGGCCCAAGCCATTGCAACAGGATAAAGCGTAAAACCCGCCGCCCCCAGAATAAACAGAGCTGGCGCCATCGCCGCCTGGGTTAACATGGCAATACTGCCGAGTATGACAACGAATACCTGTACGCGTAATACCAGCAAGCGACCAAATTTGTCCGCCAGACGTCCCATTGGCCATTGCCCCAAAATACCGGCGCTCACCAGTACCGCCATCCAGAAACCGATGCTGGCGTTAGCCATCCCCTGATGCTTCAGATATAACGGCATCAGACCATATAATGAACCAAGAACAATGCCGGAAATAATACAACCATTCACGCCAAGACGCGCCTGGCGTAGCTTCAGCATGGCGCTAATAGAAGAGGAATGACGTGCCTGCGTTTGCTGATTTACAATCCGGGTAAAGAGTAGCGGCAGAATTCCCGCCAGAATCATTCCGGTCACCCAGGGAAGGACGTGCAGCAATTCACCAGACACTTTACTGACCAATAATTGTCCAAGGAAGGTCCCCATGTAATAGACCATCATATAGGCAGCAAGCAGGCGCCCGCGATTATGCGAGGTTCCGCTGCACATCAACGCGCTTTCGACAACAACCCAAATCATGGCGCAGCCGATACCGGCAATAAAACGCCAGCTCATCCAGCTCCAGAACCCCACCATCACGCCCAACCCGACACAACCCGCGGCGAAGATCAGCGAGGCAAGATAATAGCTACGGTTAAACCCAATGCGTTTAATTAAATACCCGGTAAATAACGTCCCGACCAGATTGCCGGTAAAATAAGACGAGCTGACCATCCCCACCTGCCAGGTCGGAAGGTTTGCCTGAGCAAGCCACAGCGGCACAAGCGTATTCAGTACCGCAATGGCCAGAGTCAACAAAAGTAGCCCGCACAGCAAAAGCATGACGGGACGGGTATAGGTGGACATGAATAAAAACCGTGAGGAAGTTCAAATTTCATGCGCATCATGCCATCGCCAAAAACATTGTCAATCGGCTCCGCATGGGCGATCCGCAAGTTTTGAGACTATCGATTTGATTTACTTATTCTGCACGTGAATATATTAAAAGACTAAAAATTCATCCCCTTGTTTTTATTGATCTAACCCGCAAAATCGGCGTTTTGTTCAGTCGAAAAATTTCATGGTTCCTTTAGCTTCGTTTTCTTCTCTATGGATTTATATGCGCCTTCTCCGCCCCGGTTATATTCCTTAGATTGATGGCGGCTAAAGGCGAATTCGGCCTGCACGTTCTGCAGGCCGAATGCACGTCAACGCGTTAGCTGGCTACCGCCATGCCCACGGTCATATGCAGCCCATAGAATACGCCGCGGCCAATCAATTCCCCCGCCAGCATCAGAATGAAGGCGACAGAGAGCAACGGTACCGCAGGTTGATACCCTTTTAACTGTGGCACAATCCAGCAGCACAACGCCGCCGCAAGCAGCACCATACGCCAGGCCATCAGCGAGCCATAATCCGGCACCAGAGCAGACGCCTGCTGAATGGAACTGTGAATCGTCGCCAGTTCCGCGCCCTGCATGGCCACCATAATGGCAATAACCACCAGCGCCAGCACCGACACCGCAGGCAACAAACGCATCGCCCAACCGTTCACGCCTGCGATGCGCAGCAGCAGATAACCCAGTAGCGGCCCCCCCATAAAGAGCGTCAGGAAGAAGCCCAGCGGCGTCCAGACGCTATACCAGGTCGGTACTGTATCGATGCTGTTATAGACGCGTACCATCATCCAGACGAAGACGACGCCCAGTACCATCGTGATAATCAGCCAGAGTGTGCGCAGTGCCGGCGGCAGCTTTTTCAGTACCGCCAGCAGCCAGCCAATCCCGCCGACCGCAAAAAACACCGAGCCGCTGGCAATTTCATTGCTCAGTGCGGAAGCACCTACGCGGTTAAGCGAGTTAAACGCGCGCATCGGCGAACCCAGATGCAGCATCGAGGCGATAAAGCCAATCCCCATCAGCACCCACAGACCAAACATACAGGCGATCACCCGCTGCTGCGTTTCCGCGCGCAGGTCGCCCTTCATCAGCGCCAGAGCCAGAACAATAAAACCACCGGCCACGCACTGACCAAAGACCGTGAAGATCATCAACGGCCATTCATGCCATCCACTTCCCATCTTATACCTCCTTCGGATTGGCCAGATAACCGGTAGTGTCCCCGGTCGGGCGGCTGTTGGCGTTGGGTTTAATCACAATATTCGGCTTCGTGAAATGCGCGCGCGGCAGCGGCGCGACGGCAGCCAGCTCACCGTGTTTTTTGCGCAGTTCGTCGATAGGACCAAAGTCCAGCGCCCGCAGCGGACAGGATTCGACGCAGATCGGTTTCTTGCCTTCCGCCACCCGGTCATAACAGCCGTCGCACTTGGTCATATGACCTTTGGCCGCGTTGTACTGCGGCGCGCCGTACGGGCAGGCCATGTGGCAGTAGCGGCAGCCGATACAGACCTCTTCGTTCACCACCACAAAACCGTCATCGCGCTTGTGCATCGCACCGCTCGGGCAGACTTTGGTACAGGCCGGGTCTTCGCAGTGGTTACACGAAATGGAGAGGTAATAGGCAAAGACGTTCTGGTGCCAGACGCCGTTATCTTCCTGCCAGTCGCCGCCCGCATACTCATAAATGCGGCGGAAGCTGACATCCGGGGTCAAATCTTTGTAGTCCTTGCAGGCCAGTTCGCAGGTTTTGCAACCGGTGCAACGGCTGGAATCAATAAAAAATCCATACTGGGTTGTCATCGGTTACTCCTTACGCCTTTTCAACCTGAACGAGGTTCGTATGTGACGGGTTCCCCTTCGCCAGCGGAGAAGGACGTTGGGTCGTCAGTACGTTAATACATCCGCCCTGATCCACGCGTTTTGCATCCGGGTCATACCATGCGCCTTCTCCCAGGGCGACCACGCCCGGCATCATGCGCGGCGTCACTTTAGCCTCGATATGTACTTCGCCGCGATCGTTGAAGATGCGGACTTTATCGCCATTGTTGATACCGCGTTTCTGCGCATCCATTGGGTTAATCCACATTTCCTGGCGACAGGCGGCTTTCAGTACGTCTACGTTGCCATAAGTGGAATGCACACGCGCTTTATAGTGGAAACCCGTCAACTGCAGCGGGAATTTATCCGTTAGCGGATCGTTATAGTTTTCAAAACCTGGCGTGTAGATCGGTAATGGATCGATCACGTCGCCTTCCGGCAGCTCCCAGGTGGCGGCGATATCCGCCAACGCCTGTGAATAGATTTCAATCTTGCCCGATGGCGTTGTAAGTGGATTCGCTTGCGGATCTTCGCGGAAGTCTTTATAGGCGACATGGTGGCCTTCGGGGTCACGCTGTTTGAAGATGCCTTGCTTACGGAACTCCTCAAAGGTGGGCAGATTCGGAATGGATTTACGCGACTGTTCGTACAGATGACGCATCCACTCTTCTTGCGTCCGTCCTTCGGTAAACTGTTGTTCCACGCCAAGACGTTTCGCCAGTTCGCTGGTCATCTCATAAATCGTCTTACACTCGAAGCGCGGTTTAATCGCCTGGTCAGTGAAGATAACGTAAGACATGTTCCCGCAGGAGGCATCCAGCGCAAAGTCCATCTGCTCAGAAGCAGTGCAATCAGGCAACAGAATATCGGCGTATTTTGCCGACGAGGTCATATGACAGTCGATAACGACGATCATTTCGCATTTCTTGTCATCCTGCAGGATTTCGTGGGTGCGGTTAATCTCAGAGTGCTGGTTAATCAAACAGTTGCCAGCATAGTTCCAGATCATTTTGATCGGCACGTCCAGCTTATCTTTCCCCCGCACGCCATCACGCAGCGCCGTCATTTCCGGGCCGCGTTCAATGGCATCGGTCCACATAAACATGGAGATGCTGGTTTCAACCGGGTTTTCTAACGTGGGCATACGTTCAAATGGCAGGGCATAAGACCCTTCGCGCGCGCCGCTGTTACCGCCGTTAATCCCAACATTACCCGTCAGGATCGCCAGCATCGAGATGGCGCGCGTGGCGATTTCTCCATTAGCATGACGCTGTGGCCCCCACCCCTGGCAAATATAGGCGGGTTTAGCGCTGCCGATTTCTCGCGCCAGCTTAATAATGCGATCCGCCGGGATACCGGTAATTTGCGCCGCCCACTCCGGCGTCTTCGCGATACCGTCTTTACCCTGGCCAAGAATATAGGCTTTGTAGTGACCGTTTTTCGGCGCGCTGGCAGGCAAGGTTTTTTCGTCATAACCGACGCAATATTTATCCAGGAACGGCTGATCGACCATGTTCTCGGTGATTAAGACATATGCCAGACCATTGACCAGCGCCGCATCGGTACCTGGACGAATCGGAATCCACTCATCTTCACGACCAGCGCCAGTGTCGGTGTAACGAGGGTCGATAATGATCATCCGCGCGTTTGATTTCTGCCGCGCCTGTTCAAGATAATAGGTTACACCGCCCCCGCTCATGCGGGTTTCGCCAGGGTTATTACCAAACAATACCACCAGCTTACTGTTTTCAATGTCGGATGGACTATTGCCATCCGCCCAGCCGCCATAGGTGTAGTTAAGACCCGCTGCGATTTGCGCGGAAGAGTAATCACCGTAGTGGTTCAGATAACCGCCGCAGCAGTTCATCAGACGGGCGACCAGCGTTTTTCCCGGCGGCCATGAACGTGTCAAAGTGCCGCCCAGCGTTCCCGTGCCATAGTTCAGATAAATGGACTCGTTGCCATACTCTTTGATAAGACGCTGCATATTGGTAGCAATGATATCGTAGGCTTCGTCCCAGCTAATACGCTCAAATTTACCTTCGCCGCGCGCGCCGACGCGCTTCATCGGATACTTGAGCCGATCCGGGTTATAGACGCGACGACGCATAGAACGACCGCGCAGGCAGGCGCGAACCTGGTGCAGGCCATTGTAATCATCGTTTCCGGTATTATCCGTTTCTACATATTTGATTTCGCCATCCACAACATGCATACGTAGCGGACAACGGCTGCCACAGTTTACCGTACAGGCGCTCCAGACGACTTTCTCGCCGGTTTTCGCCGGGCTTATCGCCTCTGCGGCGTTAGCGATGCGGGTAAATGGCAGGGTAAATGCGCTACTGGCCATCGCCAGGCCGCCTATCGCGGTGGTTTTGACTAAACCACGACGGCTCACCTCGGCTGCCAGCACGGCATCAGGGATCTTAGTTTTCATAAGGGCTCACTCTGCTGCTCACAATAAAAAAACAATAAAACGATGTATAGAATTTTATATAGCGATAACATCGCTATAAAGTCTGATATATATCGAAAAAGTAGAAAAATAGTGTTAAAAACTGACCTTCATTCGAAATCAGTATTACCCCTAATAGGGTAGGGATTATTGTCCGGTATCAAACTGGCATAAAAAAAGCGCCCGAAGGCGCTTTTTAGAAGAGGAGAAAGCGAGGATTAGCCGATATATTCCAGTCCGTTCATGTACGGACGTAATACTTCCGGCACTTCAATGCGGCCATCAGCCTGCTGATAGTTTTCCATCACGGCCACCAGGGTACGACCTACCGCCAGACCAGAACCATTCAGGGTATGGACCAGACGGGTCTTTTTGTCGGACTTGCTGCGGCAGCGTGCCTGCATACGACGCGCCTGGAAGTCCCAGACGTTAGAGCAGGAAGAGATCTCGCGGTAGGTATTCTGCGCCGGAACCCAGACTTCGAGGTCATAGGTTTTGCAGGCGCCGAAGCCCATATCGCCAGTGCACAGAATGATTTTACGGTACGGCAGTCCCAGTAGCTGGAGCACTTTTTCCGCGTGGCCGGTCATCTCTTCCAACGCAGCCATAGAATCTTCCGGGCGAACGATCTGCACCATCTCAACTTTGTCAAACTGATGCATACGAATCAGGCCACGGGTATCACGACCATAAGAACCTGCTTCAGAACGGAAACAAGGCGTATGCGCCGTCATTTTAATCGGCAGCTGATCTTCGTCGATGATTTCATCGCGTACCAGATTGGTCAGCGGAACCTCCGCCGTCGGGATCAAAGCATAGTTGCTGCTGTCTGCTTCTTCTTCCAGCGGACGGGTATGGAACAAGTCGCCTGCGAATTTCGGCAGTTGACCGGTGCCATACAGCGTGTCGTGGTTAACCAGATACGGCACGTAGTTTTCGCTATAGCCGTGCTGTTCCGTATGCAGATCCAACATGAACTGCGACAATGCGCGATGCATACGCGCAATCTGTCCTTTCATCACCACAAAACGGGAGCCGGTCAGCTTAACCGCAGCGGCAAAGTCGAGGCCGGAGTGCATTTCCCCTAAGGTGACGTGATCGCGGATTTCAAAATCAAACTCACGCGGGGTACCCCAGCGGCTGACTTCAACGTTGTCGTTTTCATCTTTACCTACCGGCACTTCATCCGCAGGCAGGTTTGGGATGGTCAGCGCGATATCGCGGATCTCCGCCAGCAAGGTATCCAGCTCGGCTTTCGCCGCATCCAGCTCTTCGCCCAGTTTATTCACTTCCAGGCGTAAAGGCTCGATATCTTCCCCGCGCGCTTTCGCCTGGCCGATGGATTTCGATCGAGAATTACGCTCCGCCTGCAGGTTTTCCGTGTTGACCTGCAAAACTTTACGACGCTCTTCAAGAGCGCGCAGCTTATCTACATCCAGCTTAAAGCCCCGGCGTGCCAGTTTTTCAGCGACTGCGTCTGGCTCATTACGCAGCAGATTGGGATCGAGCATGCTTATCCTGTGCTTATCGAATAATAAAAGGAAACGCGATCAATTGGTGATCGCCTCTGATTGTATTGATGAACGTAAACCGCGTTTACGTAATAGCGACGTTTTCGCCTTACCTGACCGACGACAGCAACAACGCATCCATTGCGCTATACCCGCGGACCTCATAAGCAACGTGCTATCAGGCATAACGAGATTCATCATCAACGCCATGATACCTGGAGCATCATATTTAGAGATAACCTTACCGCAACGTTTACACTAGCGGTAGCGTTTTGTGGGGCTATTTTGATCCTGTTCAGCCAGCCAGGCGAGCTTTTCGCCAATCTTGCCTTCCAGACCACGATTTGTCGGATGATAATAGCGCGTTTGCGCGATTTCCGGCGGGAAGTACACTTCACCCGCAGCATAGGCATTGGGCTCATCGTGGGCATAGCGGTACTCCTGGCCATAGCCCATCTCTTTCATCAGTTTGGTTGGCGCATTACGCAGATGGACAGGAACGTCATAATCAGGACGTTCGCGCGCGTCGGCCAGCGCAGCCTTAAAGGCGGTATAGACGGCGTTGCTCTTCGGCGCGCAGGCGAGATAAACGATAGCCTGCGCGATCGCCCTTTCGCCTTCAGCCGGGCCAACGCGGGTGAAACAATCCCATGCGGCAATGGCGACCTGCATCGCGCGCGGATCGGCATTACCCACATCTTCCGAGGCAATCGCCAGGCAGCGACGCGCCACGTACAGCGGATCGCCTCCCGCGGTAATGATACGGGCATACCAATAGAGGGCGGCATCCGGCGCGCTGCCGCGCACTGATTTATGTAAGGCGGAAATAAGATCGTAGAAGCGATCGCCTTTGTTATCAAAACGCGCGCTGCGCTCGCCGGCGATCTCGGTCAACAAGGCGGGCAATAAAACGCGTTTGCCGCTGTCATCCGCCTCCGCCATATCAGCCATCATTTCCAGCGTATTTAAGGCGCGCCGCGCGTCGCCATTGACCAGCTCAGCAATCGCTCGCCGTGTCTCATCCGGTAACACGATATCCTGATCGCCGTAACCACGCGTTTTGTCCTGCATCGCCTGGTCCAGTACTTGCTCAATATCGTCAGTGGTCAACGATTTCAGCAGATAGACCCGCGCTCGCGACAAGAGCGCCGAGTTCAGCTCAAAAGAGGGATTTTCCGTGGTCGCGCCGATAAAGGTGATAGTGCCATCTTCGATATGCGGTAAAAAGGCGTCCTGCTGGCTTTTGTTAAAGCGATGCACTTCATCGACAAACAGGATGGTACGGCGACCGGCATTACGATTCTGGCGGGCGCGCTCGATAGCTTCGCGAATCTCTTTTACCCCAGAAGTGACGGCGGAAATACGCTCGACATCGGCGCTGGCGTAGCGGGCGATCACTTCAGCGAGCGTGGTTTTCCCCGTCCCTGGCGGCCCCCATAAAATCATGGAGTGCAGATGCCCGGCCTCAATAGCGCGAGGCAACGGCTTACCTGCGGCCAGCAAATGCTGCTGGCCGATATACTGCGCTAAATTTTCCGGCCGCATTCGCGCGGCCAGCGGTTGAAACGTATTATCAGAAAAATCGAGCGACAGATTGCTCACTCATCGCCTCTACTTACGTTGGTCGTCTATCGTTACCCCTTGCGGCGGAGTAAACGTAAATTTTGACGGATCAACAGCGCCGTTTTGCTGGGATTTTAGCTGATAGGCGCTACGCTGATCGTCTTGTTCTACGGCGCTAAACTGGTGGATAGTCCCGTCGCGTCCCACATTGATGGTGAACTGTTTCAGATTGCCGTTGCTGGCTTTCGGCGTCAGCACAAAATTATCGCCATCCTGCTTAATATTATACTGCTGCCAGTCGCTGGCCTGGTTGCGGGCAATCAGCATAAACGGTGTATTTCCGGTGGCATCTTTCAACCACGTGGCAGTAGCCTGTTCTACAAACGGGTTATAGAACCATAACGTTTTGCCGTCAGAAACCAGAATACTCTCGTCAGGTTGCGTCATATGCCAGTTGAATAGATTTGGCCGCTTAACCCATAAATCACCCTGTCCCTCCTGCACCGCGGCACCGCTGCCATCGGTGACTTTTTGAGTAAAGGTGGCATGAAAGCTGCTCACTTTATCCAGACGGCTTTTCAGAGAGCTGGCGGCGTCAGCCCATACGCTGCTGGCTACAACGCTTGAAAGTAATGCACAGGCGATTGCCATTTTTTTCATCATTATTCCTCAGGTTTCGACACTCCCGACCAGGAGCTCCTTTTGCTTTCTATTCCAGGCCAAAAATCAGCATGAGGAAAGAAGAAAATACTGAATTTTGTTGCCGGATGGCAGCCTGCACAGCGCCATCCGGCTTACAGGTTTACTCAAAAGGCGGCGGAGCCAGCACTTCACGATTACCGTTATGGCCCTGAGCGCTGACAATACCCTGCGCTTCCATCTGTTCGATAATACGCGCCGCACGGTTATAGCCGATGCGGAACTGACGCTGAACGCCGGAAATGGACGCTTTACGCTTCTGGGTGACGAAATTAACGGCCTGATCGAATAGCGCATCTAATTCTTCGCCGCCGTCAAAACCGCCACCACCACCTTCGCTTTCGCTGTCGGAGGTAATGCCATCCACATATTGCGGACGACCGCGCGCTTTCCAGTCCTGAACCACCGCATGGACTTCCTGGTCACGCACAAACGCCCCATGGACACGTACCGGCATGGTGGAGTTTGGTCCGGAATAGAGCATGTCCCCCATTCCCAATAACGACTCAGCGCCACCCTGATCAAGAATGGTGCGGGAGTCGATCTTGCTGGATACGGTAAAAGCGATACGGGTTGGAATGTTGGCTTTAATTAAACCAGTAATCACATCGACCGACGGACGCTGCGTCGCCAGTACCAGGTGAATCCCCGCGGCGCGCGCTTTCTGCGCCAGACGCGCGATCAGCTCTTCAACTTTTTTACCGACGGTCATCATCAGGTCGGCAAATTCATCAACCAGTACCACGATATACGGCAGTTTTTCCAGAACCGGATGCTGAACATCCATACTGTCGCCCGGCTTCCAGTACGGGTCCGGAATCGGACGTCCCATGCGGGCCGCTTCGGCGATTTTCTCGTTATACCCAGCCAGATTACGCACGCCGAGCGCGGACATCAGCTTATAGCGACGCTCCATCTCATTGACGCTCCAGCGTAACGCGTTAGCCGCGTCTTTCATGTCGGTAACAACTTCCGTCAGCAGATGCGGTATACCTTCATAGACCGAGAGTTCTAACATTTTCGGGTCGATCATGATAAAGCGAACGTCTTCCGGCTGCGCTTTATACAGCATACTGAGGATCATGGCGTTAACCCCGACCGACTTACCGGAACCGGTCGTACCGGCCACCAGCAGGTGAGGCATTTTCGCCAGATCCGCCACTACCGGATCGCCCGCGATATCCTTACCTAACACCACGGTAAGCGGCGACGGATTCTCGCGGAATTTGGCGTTATCCAACACTTCGCGCAGATAAACGGTTTGCCGTTTCTTGTTCGGCAATTCCAACCCTACGTAAGGTTTGCCTGGAATGACTTCTACAACGCGTACGGCTACCGTTGACAATGAGCGCGCCAGATCCCGGGAAAGGTTGGAGATACGCGCCGCTTTAACGCCCGGAGCCAGATTCAGTTCAAAGCGAGTAATGACCGGGCCTGGCGAATAGTTCACCACATCAGCTTTAATGCGGAAATCCGCCAGACGCGCTTCAACCAGACGCGCCATTTGTTCCAGCGCAAAGGTATCTACCGGTTCAACTTCGCTCGGCGGCGGCGTCAGAAGATCTAACGAAGGCAGCGGCGTCGTCGGACGCTGTAATGGACGACTGTCGCCGTTACGCATCAACAGCGGGTGGATCAGGCTGTCTTGCGGCGCTGTCGGTTGCTGCGGCTGCTGATACTGTGGCTGCGGCGCTACCGGCTGTTGCGGCTGCTGATACTGCGGCTGCGGCGCTACCGGCTGTTGCGGCTGCTGATACTGCGGCTGTGGCGCTACCGGCTGTTGCGGCTGCTGATACTGCGGCTGAGGCGCTACCGGCTGTTGCGGCTGCTGATACTGTGGCTGCGGCGCTACCGACTGTTGCGGCTGCTGATACTGCGGTTGTGGCGCTACCGGCTGCTGAACAGGCGTTGATTCGGGCATGACACTCGGCGTGAACAGCGGTTCGTGCGGGCCTTCATCAACCAATACTTTCATTGGCGAGAAATCCAGATCGTCCAGTGAGAACGGCTGCGCGCCAGCGGGTTGCTCGCCGGAATAGCGCTGCTGTTGCGAAGCGGCAAACTGGCGGGCTAATTCAGCTTCCGCAGCGGTATCGTCATCTTCTGCCTGTTGAGTATCATGCTGATACGTCTCACCATAACGATGCTGCTGCGACTGCGCAAACTGACGGGCTAATTCGTCCTGATGCATTGCATCTATTTCTTCATCGGTTAGCTGCGCGCCCGTCTCGTACTGATTGCGCTCCGCCTCGCGGGCTTTTTCTTCTGCAATCCTCTGTGACGGCAGCTTAATACCGTACGATGCCAGTTCCCGTCGGGTCGGCACGCGAACGCGGTTCGGACGCGGCAGTTGCGGACCAATCCCCTCTTTCACCTGCGGACGCGGCGCGCCGCCGGTAGCCAGACTAAATGCAGGCGCAGCGGCCGCGGCGCCTGCTGCCAGGGCGCCACTCTTAATACCTGCGTCAAGCGACGCGGCGGCGGCTACCGCTTCCACTGGCGGTATGGACGGCGCGACAGATACCGTAGGTTTGACCGGCACGTTCTCTTTTACCGGCTCCGGAATCGGTTGATACCATGCCGCCAGTTGTTCGCGCTCACGGGCGCGTTTCTCTTCCACCTCTTCAAAATAGTAAAGCGGAGGACGGGCGGGTCTGGTCTCTTCTATGACAGGTTCAGGCTCGGTGGCAACCGGCTGTTCGATAACCGGCGGCGGCATGTGGGAAGGTTCAGCCGCTATCGGCTCCGGCTGATAAACCGGCGTCGGCTGATGGGTCGGCTCCGGCTGCCAGTGTTGTTCGGCATCCGGCGCCTGCCATTGCGGCTGTGTTTCCTGCGGCGCAAGAGAGTCATACTCTGCTGCGGTCGCTGGCGTCGCGGCGTATTGCGGCGCGGAAGCGACAGGCACAGGTTGCTGCCACGGCGCACTTTGCGCCTCCTGCGGTTGAGCATATTGCGGATGCGGCTGATACCCCTCCGGCGCAGGCGCGATAACCGACTCGCCGGTTTGCGGCCCCGGTACGGGCTGCCACTCCACGGTCGGTTGCGCGACAACCGGCTCAGCCCCCGGCATGGGCGGCGTTTGCATTATGGGATCGGCGGACGCTGCCCACGTCTGGGTGACGGCAGTTGCGGCCGCAGCAGCGGCAACCGGTTCGGTGACAGAATGGCCGTTTAACAGCGGATCATATTCATCATATTCCGGCTGCGTCGCACGGTTGCCCGAAAACAGAACGTCGTCGGGATCGGCAGCGACGCCGCGCGCGCTATACTGAATGTCCTCGTCATCATCCATCCGTTTGCCGGAAAAGAGCGCGGCATCGGTCTGACGGCCCCGTGGATTGCTGAATTTTTCAGCCAGTCGCTTACGACGCGCCAACGCGCCGCGCAAAATACGCGCCCGGCGAGATTCACGCTGCAGGCCGTCGGTTTCTTCATCGTATTCGTCATCATACTCTTCATCGTCAACCCACGTATCATCACGCCGGGTACGGTTGCTGGCGAAGGTCAGTATATTAAGCAACCAGCCGCCTAATTTTTCGGCGATACTTACCCAGGACCAACCGGTAAAGAGCGTCAGCCCGGCAGCCCAAATACAGAGAAGCATTATCGTTCCGCCGCTACTATGCAACAACGGCTGCAGCGTGGTGCTTAACAGGCTGCCAATTACGCCGCCAGAGGCGAAATACCAGATATCGTCGGCATTAATGGCCGCCAGACCGCAGGAAGTGAGAATCAGCGCCAGCACGCCGATAAGGCGTAGCGACACAGCAAAATAGTCGATGTAATCATCCGTAGACTGATGACGCCACGCAAACCAACACCCGCCGACAATAATGACGGGGATGGTGTAGGCCATTACGCCAAAAATAAAGAACAGTGTATCGGCCAGCCACGCGCCCGGCGCGCCGCCTAAATTATGGATGGGTTCATGCCAGGCGGTTTGCGACCAACTGGGGTCCGAAGGGTTAAAGCTCAACAAGGCCGCCATCAACCAGACGGCAAAAAGGGCAATAAGTATCAACAACGCTTCCAGAAGTCGGCGCCCGCTGCTTAACTTCGTCAATGTGACGTCTTTGTCTTCAGTATATTCCTGGCTCAAAAAAGGCTCTCCAGGTTCCAGGCTTTTCCCGCCCGATGCTAAAACGGACAACAGCACCGGGTTGCCCCGGCACTGTTGCTGTATGGATTAACAGGAGTGTAATCAAACTACGGCGATTTTGCACCTGTTCCGTGTTAGCGTGTCTTAATAACCAGACGATTACTCTGTTTTACCTCTTCCATCACTACGTAAGTTCGGGTGTCGTTCACACCTGGCAAGCGCAGCAACGTCTCTCCCAATAGTTTTCGATACGCTGACATATCCGGTACACGGGTTTTCAACAGGTAGTCGAAATCGCCGGAAACCAAATGACACTCCTGAATCTCTTCAAGCTTTTGCACGGCGGCATTAAACTGTTCAAACACATCCGGCGCGCCGCGATTTAAGGTAATCTCAACGAATACCAGAAGTGACGCATCCAGATAATGCGGGTTCAACAGCGCCGTATAGCCCTGGATAAACCCCTGTCGCTCCAGCCGACGCACACGCTCAAGGCAAGGTGTCGGCGAAAGTCCTACTCGTTTAGAAAGCTCGACGTTGGAAATACGCCCATCCTTTTGCAGTTCATTAAGAATGTTACGATCGATACGGTCGAGATCTTTGCCAGGGCGCTTCTTGCTATCTACCATTATTATTGTCTCTCTGTATTCCTTCCCTACTCCTGCCTGACTCTACTCACATCACTGTTCAGAGTCGCTGCCCATCACAATAGACCGAAACCCAGAGGGATTAACGGCGCGCAATGCCTGGTCTATGGTGAGAAGACCGTTGCCTCGCGGCAGCTATCGACATCACGAATGGCGTCTGTCCACGCCATGCGTAGATTTCACTAGCCCGGTAAACATGGTATTTACATGCATGATTATGCAGCACATACATAACACAGTTTTTTTCTTCCTCGAATGTTTTCGCAAAACAGCAGGTGATTGTCAAAGCAAAACATCGATTTTTAGTACAACATGCCAGTTATTCATTAGAGAGGGCGGTAAACTGTCATTTCGCCACCTTATAAGTTACCGATTTTAATTAAAGTTTGTGATGATAACGTCGCTGTCGCGGTCGTTCATCGGTTCATGCTATTACACATATTGTTAACAAAATCGTTATGCTCTTTTTTTACGTCTGTAAATTCCCTACAATTCTGCTCATTGTCTGCCAACAACTATGGGGATCTCATGGGCACGACCAAACACAGTAAGCTGCTTATTCTGGGCTCAGGACCGGCGGGATATACCGCGGCGGTGTATGCCGCGCGCGCAAATTTACAGCCAGTACTTATTACCGGTATGGAAAAAGGCGGTCAACTGACTACCACGACGGAAGTGGAAAACTGGCCCGGCGATCCAAACGATTTGACCGGCCCGCTGCTGATGGAACGCATGCATGAACATGCGGCAAAATTTGAAACTGAGATAATTTTTGATCACATCAACAAAGTGGATCTGCAAAATCGTCCGTTCCGTCTGACAGGTGACAGCGCAGAGTACACTTGTGATGCGTTGATCATTGCGACCGGCGCTTCCGCGCGCTATCTGGGGCTGCCATCGGAAGAAGCCTTTAAAGGGCGCGGCGTTTCCGCCTGCGCAACCTGCGACGGTTTCTTCTACCGCAATCAGAAAGTGGCGGTGATCGGCGGCGGCAACACCGCGGTTGAAGAAGCGCTTTATCTGTCCAACATCGCTTCGGAAGTGCACCTTATCCATCGCCGTGACGGTTTCCGCGCTGAAAAAATCCTCATTAAGCGCCTGATGGATAAAGTTGAAAATGGCAATATCATTCTGCACACCAACCGGACGCTGGAAGAAGTGACCGGCGATCAGATGGGCGTTACCGGTCTGCGTCTTCGCGACACGCAGCAGAGCGATAATATCGAGACGCTGGATATCGCCGGACTTTTCGTAGCCATCGGTCATAGCCCAAACACGGCGCTCTTCGAAGGCCAGCTTGAGCTGGAAAATGGTTATATCAAAGTTCAGTCCGGCACCCATGGCAACGCCACACAAACCAGCATCCCTGGCGTATTCGCGGCGGGTGACGTCATGGATCATATTTACCGTCAGGCGATCACCTCTGCAGGTACGGGCTGTATGGCGGCGCTGGATGCTGAACGCTATCTCGATGGTCTGGCCGACGCGAGCAAATAGTTTTTACAAATCAGTAACAAAAGTAAAAAAGGCGACTATAAGTCGCCTTTATTTTTGCGTCGTTGTAACATTGCCCCTGCCTGAAATTCTAATAACTCACCTGCTAAGCGTGCAATGAATAAAACCCGTCAAAAAGAGCTGACCCGCTGGTTAAAACAGCAAAGCGTAATCTCCCAACGGTGGTTGAATATTTCCCGCCTGTTGGGGTTCATGAGTGGCGTATTAATTGTCGCTCAGGCCTGGATCATGGCGCGTATCCTGCAACATATGATCATGGAGAACATTCCACGGGAAGCGCTGTTGCTCCCTTTTATCCTGCTGATACTGGTCTTTGTCCTCCGCGCCTGGGTGGTGTGGTTGCGCGAGCGCGTCGGTTTTCATGCCGGACAGCATATTCGCTTTGAGATCCGCCGTCAGGTGTTGGATCGTCTGCAGCAAGCCGGCCCAGCCTGGATTCAGGGCAAGCCCGCCGGTAGCTGGGCGACGCTGGTGTTGGAACAGATTGACGATATGCATGACTATTATGCGCGCTATCTGCCGCAAATGGCGCTTGCCGTTTGCGTACCGCTCTTAATCGTGGCGGCGATTTTCCCGTCAAATTGGGCGGCGGCGCTGATTCTGCTGGGCACTGCCCCGCTCATTCCCCTATTTATGGCAATGGTGGGAATGGGCGCGGCTGACGCCAACCGCCGCAATTTCCTGGCGCTTGCCCGGCTAAGCGGCCATTTTCTTGACCGTCTGCGCGGGATGGAAACGCTGCGAATTTTCGGTCGTGGAGAAGCGGAAACCGAGAACATTCGCGCAGCATCGCAGGATTTTCGTCAACGCACGATGGAAGTACTGCGCCTCGCCTTTTTATCTTCCGGCGTGCTGGAATTTTTCACTTCGCTTTCTATTGCGCTGGTCGCCGTTTATTTTGGCTTCTCTTACCTGGGCGAGCTGAACTTTGGTCATTACGGTACCGGTGTGACGCTCGCCGCCGGGTTCCTCGCTTTGATCCTCGCGCCGGAGTTTTTCCAGCCGTTACGCGACCTCGGCACGTTTTATCATGCTAAGGCGCAGGCGGTTGGCGCGGCGGATAGTCTGAAGACGTTTCTGGAAACGCCCCTCGCCCACCCGGCACGCGGCGAAGTTGAGCTGGCGGAAAACGAGCCTGTAACCATTGACGCAGTCAATCTTATTATCACCTCGCCAGAAGGCAAAACGCTTGCCGGGCCGCTGAATTTCTCATTAGCGGCAGGAGAACGCGCCGTCCTGGTAGGACGCAGCGGTTCCGGTAAAAGCTCTCTGTTGAATGTATTATCCGGTTTTCTCTCCTATCAGGGATCTTTGCGTATTAACGGTGTCGAGCTTCGCGATCTCTCGCCGGAATCCTGGCGCCAGCATCTCTCCTGGGTTGGACAAAACCCGCAATTACCTGCGGCGACGCTACGCGAAAATGTATTACTGGCGCGCCCGGACGCCAGCGAGCAGGAACTTTATGCCGCGCTTGACGCCGCATGGGTAAGCGAGTTTTTACCGCTGCTGCCGCAGGGAGTAGACACCCCGCTCGGCAATCATGCCAGCAGACTTTCCGTCGGCCAGGCACAGCGTGTAGCGGTCGCCCGTGCGCTACTTAATCCCTGTCAACTGCTACTGCTGGATGAACCGGCGGCAAGCCTGGACGCTCACAGCGAGCAACGCGTCATGCAGGCGTTAAAAGCGGCGTCAAAACGCCAGACCACATTAATGGTGACGCATCAGTTGGAAGATCTCGCCGACTGGGACGCTATCTGGGTTATGCAAGATGGCGCGATTGTCGAACAAGGCAGCTATGCCGAACTCAGCGCCGCCAACGGCGCTTTTGCGACGTTATTGGCTCACCGTCAGGAGGATATTTAAATGCGCGCGCTACTCCCTTATCTGACGCTTTATAAACGCCACAAATGGATGCTAACGCTGGGAATTGCGCTGGCAATCCTGACCCTGCTTGCCAGTATCGGGCTGCTGACGCTTTCCGGCTGGTTCCTGTCCGCGTCCGCTATCGCAGGCTTCGCGGGAATTTACAGTTTTAACTATATGCTCCCGGCAGCCGGAGTGCGCGGCGCGGCCATTACCCGTACCGCCGGTCGTTATTTTGAACGTCTGGTAAGTCATGACGCCACGTTCCGCGTGCTGCAACATCTGCGTATTTACACCTTCAGCAAACTTCTACCGCTCTCCCCCGCGGGTCTGGCGCGATATCAGCAAGGTGAACTGCTGAATCGCATCGTTGCCGACGTCGACACGCTGGATCATCTCTATTTGCGCGTCATCTCCCCGCTGGTCGGCGCTTTTGTAGTGATTATGATTGTCACCCTGGGGCTTAGCGTTCTCGACGTGACGCTGGCGATCACGCTGGGCGGCATTATGCTGTTGACGCTGTTTATTATGCCGCCGGTGTTTTATCGCGCCGGCAAAAATACCGGCCAAAATCTGACGCATCTACGAGGTCAGTATCGCCAACAGCTCACGTCATGGTTACAGGGCCAGGCGGAACTCACCATTTTTGGCGCCAGCAAACGCTATCGGGCGCAAATGGAAGCCACCGAATTACAATGGCATGAGGCCCAACGCCGACAGTCTGAACTGACCGCCTTATCACAGGCGTTAATGCTGCTGATTGGCGCGCTGGCGGTGATGTTAATGTTGTGGATGGCCTCCGGCGGCGTTGGCGGCAATACGCAGCCCGGCGCGCTCATCGCGCTGTTTGTCTTCTGCGCGCTGGCGGCTTTCGAGGCGCTTGCGCCCGTTACCGGCGCATTCCAGCATCTGGGGCAGGTTATCGCCTCTGCGCTTCGTATCACTGAATTAACGGAGCAAAAACCGGAGGTGACCTTTCCGCAGGCAGAAACTCCCGCGCCGGAAAAGGTCACACTCACCCTGCGGGACGTTTCGTTTCGTTATCCCGACCAGCCGATTAATGCGCTCAATGCCCTCTCATTACAGGCTAATCCTGGCGAGCATGTCGCTATTCTGGGGCGTACCGGCTGCGGAAAATCAACGCTGTTGCAGCTACTCACCCGCGCCTGGGACCCGCAACAAGGCGAAATTCTGCTCAACGATCTTCCGCTATCCTCGCTGAGCGAATCCGCCTTACGCCGGACTATCAGCGTGGTGCCGCAGCGTGTCCACCTGTTCAGCGCCACGCTGCGTGATAATTTATTACTGGCGGCACCCAATGCCAGCGACGAAGCCCTTTCCGACATGCTGCGTCGCGTCGGCCTCGAAAATCTGCTCGAAGATAGTGGGCTTAATAGCTGGCTCGGCGAAGGCGGTCGTCTGCTATCCGGCGGCGAACTTCGTCGCCTGGCCATCGCCCGCGCGCTGTTGCACGATGCCCCGTTAATGCTGTTGGATGAGCCCACTGAGGGGCTGGATGCGACCACCGAGAGCGAAATGCTGGAATTACTTGCCGATGTGATGCGCGAGAAAACCGTCCTGATGGTGACGCACCGTTTGCGCGGTCTGGCCCGTTTTGATCAAATCATCGTAATGGACGACGGGCGCATCATTGAGCGAGGCACTCATGCAGAATTGTTAGCCGGACAAGGGCGCTATTATCAGTTTAAACAACGTCTGTAAGCTATTATTGAACGATCCGACTTGCGTACTGGAGTTTCGCCGTCATGCGTCTGGTTCAGCTTTCCCGACATTCTATCGCCTTCCCTTCGCCGGAAGGCGCTTTACGCGAGCCTAACGGTTTACTGGCGCTGGGCGGCGATCTCAGCCCTGCCCGGTTGTTAATGGCCTACCAGCACGGGATTTTCCCGTGGTTTTCGCCGGGCGACCCGATTCTGTGGTGGTCGCCCGATCCGCGCGCCGTGCTGTGGCCTGAAAAGTTTCACCTCAGTCGCAGCATGAAGCGCTTTCACAACGCATCCCCTTACCGCGTGACGCTCAATTACGCTTTCGATCGGGTCATTGATGGATGCGCCAATCACCGTGACGAAGGCACCTGGATAACGCGTGGTATTGAGGAAGCCTATCGCCGATTACATGAATTGGGCCACGCGCACTCCATTGAAGTGTGGCGCGATCAGGAACTGGTCGGCGGGATGTATGGCGTCTCGCAGGGGGCGCTGTTTTGCGGCGAATCGATGTTTAGCCGCCAGGAGAATGCCTCTAAAACCGCACTGCTGGTTTTTTGCGCTGAATTTACCCGTCACGGCGGTAAACTTATTGATTGTCAGGTACTTAATAGTCATACCGCCTCGCTCGGTGCCATTGAAATTCCACGTCGTGACTACCTCGATCACCTCGCGGCCTTACGCCAACAGCCGCTGGCCTCCCGTTTTTGGGTGCCGCGGACATTATTTTTGCCCCGGAAGTGAATGTTTTCGGCACATTTTTTATTGGGGTGTTATAATTGCTGCCGCAGAATTGGTTTAGCTCATTATCCCGCAGCCCGTTGTCAGGTAACGCCCATCGTTTATTTCACCGTTCCCTTATATGTTGCGCTTATGTCGATACATCAGGCGGTAGTATCAGGGAAAAGGTGTATAACGCGGCGTTGTCGTGTGTCGCGGAATCATGTGCTAAACCTGGTTTGCTGTGTTTTAAACGCACAAATCTTTACTTATCAAAAGAAGTTCGGCATTATCTTGCCGGTTCAAATTATGGTAGTGATACCCCAGAGGATTAGATGGCCAAAGAAGACAATATTGAAATGCAAGGTACCGTTCTCGAAACGTTACCTAATACCATGTTCCGCGTAGAGTTAGAAAACGGTCACGTGGTTACTGCACACATCTCCGGTAAAATGCGTAAGAACTACATCCGCATCCTGACGGGCGACAAAGTGACCGTTGAGCTGACCCCGTACGACCTGAGCAAAGGCCGCATTGTCTTCCGTAGTCGCTAATTGTCTCCTCACGCCCTGAAGGGCGGCTGGATAAAAGGTCGGTTTAACCGGCCTTTTTTGCGTCCATTAAGTCGATGAATGACGAGCCGGTTACTCTTCCACCATCCGCGCATACTCTTCCGTCAAAAAATCGACCAACGCACGTACGGAAGGTAATAATCCTCGCCGGGATGGGAACACAGCATGAATAACCTCCCGCCGGGGCTCCCACTCTTCCAGCACCGCAACCAGTTCACCGGCGGCCAGTTGTTCTTTCACCATTAAGACAGGTAACTGCACAAGCCCCACGCCCGCCATCGCCGCCTCGCGTAGCGCCAACATGTCGGTGGTAATCATACGCGGGGTAAAATGGACTTCCGCACGTGCGCCCTGCGGGCCATAAAGTTCCCAGCGGTGGATATGCTTGCCGGATGCAAGACTTAGCCCTGGCCAATGGCTCAACTCCGCCGGCGCGGAAGGGATTCCCATCCGTGCGATAAGATCCGGGCTGGCAAACAGGCGATGCCCTCTGTCAGCCAGGACGCGCATCACCAGGTCGCTATCCTCAAACGGGCGCGGCCTGACGCGAATCGCCACATCCACCCCCTCCCCTACGACGTCCACCCGACGATTGGTCGCTTCAAGCTGTAGCGAAACATCAGGATAACGCGCCATAAACTTCGCCAGCATTGGGCCGATGTGTACATGCAGCAACGTCACCGGGCAGGTTAGCTTCACGATACCGCGAGGTTCTACCTGCAATGCGGCAATGGCATCCTGCGCCGCCTGAGCTTCCACCAGCATCGCTTTACAGTGCTCATAGAATGTTTGTCCCACTTCGGTAACGTTAAACTGCCGGGTGGTTCGCTGAATCAATCGCACGCCCAACCGTTCCTCCAGTTGCGCAATACGCCGGCTCAGTTTTGATTTTGGTTCATCAAGCGCACGCCCCGCCGCGGCAAACCCACCCTCTTCGACCACATGCACAAACCACGCAAAATCATTGAGATCCGTTTTTATCATTACATTGTCCTATTAATGGAACGGTATGAGCCATTTTAGCCACTACCGAACCTTTTGTCATGAATATAAGCTTATTCACATCAAGACAACGCCACTGAGGAGAACACCATGAAACAGATTACAGGCGTCTATACCGCACCTCGCCCGCACTGGGTTGGCGATGGATTTCCGGTTCGTTCACTCTTTTCTTATCAGTCACATGCGCAGCAGTTGAGTCCATTCCTGCTGCTGGATTATGCCGGGCCGCACACATTTACGCCGGGTAATGAAAAACGCGGCGTTGGAGAGCATCCACACCGCGGTTTCGAGACCGTGACGATTGTTTATAGTGGCGAAGTCGAGCATCGGGACTCTACCGGTCGCGGCGGCGTTATCGGCCCGGGCGACGTTCAGTGGATGACCGCAGGCGCAGGCATTTTGCATGAAGAGTTCCATTCCGACGCGTTTACCCGTCGGGGCGGCGAACTGGAAATGGTGCAGTTGTGGGTTAACCTTCCAATGAAGGACAAAATGACCACCCCGGGTTATCAAAGCATTACCCACGATGTTATCCCGACCGTTACGTTGCCGGATGACGCCGGAGTCGTGCGGGTCATTGCAGGGCGTTATGAAGAGACAAAAGGCCCGGCGCACACTTTCTCGCCGCTCAATGTCTGGGATATGCGCCTGCAACGCAATCGCCAGCTTACATTGGCACAGCCGGAAGGATGGAGCACCGCGCTGGTGGTACTGAAAGGCAATATCACGGTGAACGGCACGACGCCGGTCAACGAAGCGCAACTGGTGGTGTTGAGCCAGCAAGGGAAAACGCTGCACCTTGAGGCCAGCAGCGACGCCAGCGTATTGCTGTTATCAGGCGAGCCGCTGAATGAACCGATTGTGGGTTACGGCCCATTTGTTATGAACACGAAACAAGAGATCGCAGAAGCAGTCCGCGATTTCAACTCCGGCCGTTTTGGCCAAATCTGAAAACATGAAGGAGAACACGATGTCAAGTCCTGCTAATTTTAATGGTTTGCGCCCGGTAATTGATATTAACGATTCCGTGATGCTTTTAATCGATCATCAAAGCGGTCTTTTCCAGACCGTAGGCGATATGCCAATGCCGGAATTACGCGCTCGCGCCGCGGCGTTGGCGAAGATGGCGACGTTAGCGAAAATGCCGGTCATTACCACGGCATCCGTACCGCAAGGTCCGAACGGCCCGCTGATCCCAGAGATCCACGCTAATGCGCCACATGCGCAGTATATTGCACGCAAAGGTGAAATTAACGCCTGGGATAACGAAGATTTCGTGAACGCGGTAAAAGCGACGGGTCGTAAGACGCTGATCATTGCCGGGACGATTACCAGCGTGTGCATGGCATTCCCGGCCATTAGCGCGGTAGCGGAAGGTTATAAGGTATTTGCCGTGATCGACGCATCCGGCACCTACAGTAAGATGGCGCAGGAGATCACCCTGGCGCGTATCGTACAGGCTGGCGTCGTACCAATGGATACTGCCGCGGTCGCCTCTGAGCTGCAAGGCACCTGGAACCGTGAAGACGCCGCCGCGTGGGCCGACGTTTATACTCAGGTATTCCCGGCCTATCAACTGCTGATCGAAAGCTACAGCAAAGCGCAGGATGTGGTGAAAAACAACGAAATGTTGGATTCACAGCGCTAATTTGCCTCCCCGCGCCAGTTTGGGCGGGGATTATGTCTATTGCATGAGCAAACGACAGTGAATATGTAAATTCTGCTTGACCGTTTTAGCGCAACTCCCTATAGTAGCGCCCCGTTGCCCCCCAAGTGGTCAGGCAGAAATACAATATGGTGAGGTGTCCGAGTGGCTGAAGGAGCACGCCTGGAAAGTGTGTATACGGCAACGTATCGG